>NZ_JBXPBY010000004.1:0-289962 GCF_056930735.1 Acinetobacter sp. B-6
AACCTAACACAACCCCCTTTTTTAATCTTTCTGTTCGGATGGATGTTTTTTCCTCAAATTCACCCTTTTTTTTGCTTTTTTATCTATTTTTTAAGCATTATGAGCGCAGGTTGGCTCGATTTACTGGATAATTTATTTTCTTTATCGATTTCTTGCCACTTTAAAGGGCGACAATCAATATATTCACAATAACCACTTTCGCCTTGGTAGCTTTGTTGATTGATTTGCAGTTGATAACTAAAACTACCGACATAACCTGCCGCTAAACCAAATTTATAATCACCCCGACTTTGAGCTTGGATACTGATAGAAATTTTTTCATCTTGGTATTGCCACTCAAACTCTCTGGGCAAATACATTTCTTGTTGGTTAACCGTTTTGACTTTAGGGAAAACACGCTGAATATTAAATACAACTTGTCGATCAAACATTTTGGCTTCAAGTGTTTGGATATTTCGCATATAGATACGAGAATGCAAGGTATTATTCATTTGGTCACAACTATAAACACAAATGATTTGTAACTCATCATTCAATTGAATGAGTTGATAAGTGTAGAGCGCATAAGGAAGATATGGAAAATTCACCATACGCATATATTCAAAAGCCGCGTATTGTTGAATATCATATTTTTGATCTTTGTATTGGATACAACCTTCACAGTGCGCAACCAAAGACCAATTCTCAGCAAAACCAAATTTCAAATGAATAAAATGCGAAACCAAAGGCAAAGTCCTGATCTTTAAATCAAAACTTAATTCGCTATCCCACCTTCGCATTACAAAATTTGGAATTTTTCCAAAAACCTGTTCTTTTTGACCAAACTCAAATTTTACTTTGGATTGATCATCAACCTGAAACTGACAATCATGCTGAATCGAATAGCCATTGAGTTGTCCCACCATATGGGCACTTGTACTGCCCAATACAGTGGCAGTATCTAAAGCAGTGGTCGAGATTTCATTTTGATTGCAGAAAACAGCGTTATTCGGTTGCCCGATCAAACTATAGAAATTGAGATAATGTAATGGAGCCGGTAAGTTAGCCAAAACCAACTTTTGATGCGCAATTTTGTATTTATCTTTGGGAGGGTGATAGCAAAGTTCAGTGGGCGTTTGAGCTTGATTCAGTTGTTTAGACTGATCTAAGAAATCTTGAAACAACCGCATATCAAGCTCCTTACCATAGGTTTTATTTTATATCTTATTCAACCGTATTCTTTCTTGCCAAGAATGTTGTTACAAAACCAGAAATAGCATAGATAATTGAAATCACCAATATGCCTACAGGAATATTATAAGTCATTGCTGCAAGGATAAATACAGCGATTGGCAATACAAAGAATGGTACTCTCTTACGATCCACTGTTTTAAATGAATAGTATTTAATATTGGAAATCATCAACAAACCAACGGCAATAATGACAAACGCATTGATTGCCTGAATAGCACCATCTTTAAGATTAAAAATATAACTGAAATCTTGTCCAACCCAAACCCATGCGATAATAATGATTGCAGCCAAAGGACTCGCAACACCGATAAAATAACGTTTATCGACCACACCAATTTGTACGTTAAAACGTGCTAAACGGAATGCAGCACAAGCTGTATAAACAAAACAGGCAGCTAAACCAATTCTACCTAAATCATGCATACTCCAGCTATACATTAAGATAGCAGGTGCAACCCCAAACGCCAGCAAGTCTGAAAGTGAATCGAATTGCTCACCAAAAGCACTCTGTGCACCAATTGCGCGTGCCACTCGACCATCTAAACCATCAAATAATGCTGCAAGGAAAATGGCATAAATCGCTTGAGTAAAATCACCATTCATACTGGCAATAATGGAATAAAAGCCTGATAACAACGCTGAAGTTGTAATCAGGTTAGGCCACAAATAGATCCCGCGACGTTTTACTTTTTGCCCTTCATGCGTATGCTCTTCCTCTTCAACCTCAAAAGTAATGCCATCAAATCCAAGGTCTTGGTTTGAAGAGTTTGGGCTTTCTGGTTTATTTATATTTGTCATTTTCGAATCCTATCTATGGCTCTTATTTTGGAGCTGTTGATATCTGACCTAAGATTTTATCACATTCATTTCTAAGTGAAATTGATACGAATTACTCAAATTATTTGGTCATAATTTGTAATTCGCATCATTATTCACCTTTCTAACTATTGCCAGAAATGAATTATTCGCCCACCAACCAACGCACAGCAGCATGCCCACCATTTTCACTCATGCGCAAATGTGGGAATAACCATTGCAATGCTTCATCCGCATCTTCAGAAAATTTCCATGGTGGATTGATGACCAACAAACCACAACCATTTAATCCAACTGGCGTATCGTCGGGCCATACACAAACTTCACAAATCAACTGACGGCGAATCCCTGTTTTAATCATTTTCTTTTCAAAACGTTCAATCATGGCACGGTCTTTGATCGGATACCAAATTGCAAATACACCTGTAGACCATTTTTTATATGCAGCAGCGATTAATTCAACCAATTGCGGAAAGTCTTTACGTTCTAACTCATAAGGTGGATCAATCATCACCAAACCACGTTTTTCTTTTGGTGGAATTACCCCTAAAAGCCCTTCGTATGCATCACGTTCATGCAAGCCTGCACGTTTGTCGCGGATATTAAAATACAATTGCTGAAACACATCACGCTGCATTTCAAAGATTGTTGCCTTGTCTATATCTCGCATTGCTTCAAGTGCAAACCAAGGTGAGCCTGGATAAGCACCTTTTCCAGAACCTGCACGCATATCTTCAACCACTTTGAGGTATTGTTTTACCCCTTCTGGTGCATTGCGTTTAATTGAATCATCAAGCTTAACGAGACGGTGAATGCCCGTTAAGAATTCACCTGATTTTTGCGCTTCAGATGTAGATAAATCGTATTTGCCCGCACCACCATGTGTATCTATATAACGATAGGGTTTGTCTTTAGCATTGAGACGTGTCAATAGTTGGAGCAATAACACATGTTTCATGACATCGGCAAAGTTGCCTGCATGGAAATGGTGACGGTAATTCATGTTTCGATTAATTCCTGAGTTCAATGGTTATTTTAACACGAAAAAATATTTCTTCACTGTCCATCGTTTGTTCTAATATAGCAACAGCACTTCAAACACTAATTTTTGGTTATTTATGGAAGCACTTTCCCTCCCAAAGTCATGGAATGTTGATCAAATTCTTGATGATTTAGATCAACATGGATTTACTGTTATTGACCATGCCTACCCGGCTGACTATGCACAACAATTGATGCAAGAGTGCACCCAAAATTTAAACCGTTTCCGTGATGCGGCAATTCAAAATGGTGTAATCAGCAAAATTCGCAGTGATCATATTTTATGGATCAATGAAGATTTAGAAATTGCTCAACAGCATATCCAAGCGCTGCAACAGCTCGTTCAAATTTTCAATGCAACATTTTACTTGGGAATCAAAGAAGTCGAAGCTCATTTTGCTTGCTATAACGCAGGCGAGTTTTATGCCTTGCATCGAGATAATCCTCAAGGCAAAAATGGTCGTATGATTTCTACAGTGTATTATTTACATAATGAATGGCAGGATAACTGGGGAGGTAAATTGCATCTACAAGACAAAAATAATGTATGGCATACTTTAGAACCCAAACCCAATCGAATCGCCTTATTCCAAAGCGACTTATTGCATGAAGTTCTTGAAGCTAAACATCAACGGCTTTCAATTACAGCATGGCTCAGAAGCGATACCCCTATCCTATAAGTGCTTTAACGAAAAGATCAGCCATATTGCAAATTCTTGTAGTTATAAAAACTTTTAGGATTATTGAATAGCTTTGACCATTTTGGTCTTGAGTATTTAAATATGCAACGCTCCATCTCGAAGTAATCGGCTTTAAATTATTGAAATAAACCTCATAATAGAGTGTAGAAATTAAGAGGATTCAGCATATGTTTGATAATACAAAACAAATCATCTCGCGTATTGGTGAAACTGATCAATTGTATTTGTCAGGCAATACACCTGAACTTGCACTTGAACGTGGTGATCTACGTTTACAGTTAGTCACGCAAAGTCATTCAAAACAGGAACAGATACACTTTTTACAAGAAGCGATTGTATTACTTGAAACTGCGCGTCTGGAATACGAAGAAATGCAGATGTCATTGTATATACAGCTTTCTTTGCATTTAGCCAAAGCCTATATGATTTACTTTGAACTGACTAAAGAATCGCGTTATGCCCTGATCACACAGCAAATCTTGAAACCGATGACTCAACATGAGCATGCGGATATTTACTTTATGTTGGCTTATGCTTCTGTAAGCAAGCATGATTTTGCTTTGACTCGTCATTGGTTAAATAAATATATCAAAACTGCAGATTTTGATTTAACGCTACTTCGACAACATCATGCTTTTCAACCTGTTCGAAGTGAACCTTGGTTCAGCCAAATGATCCAAAGTAAATTACACTAAGCATTTGGTGTAAAGTCACTATGACATGAACTGGCAACCCATAAAAAAAGAAAAAGATGGCAAGTGTAGCCATCTTTTTTGTTGCGCTTGGGAAAAGTGAAAGCGTTAAGCTGTTTGTAATTTATAAGCATCTAAATGGAGTTGTTGGTTTAACTCGTCAATCCAAATTGCCCAATCATCATCTTGCACCAAATGACTGATTAATAAATCACGCTGAGATCTATTCCAAAATGGTGCTTCATGTAGAGACACATTTGCGGGTAGCTGGTGGGTTCGTACATAAAGTTCAATCGCTGCTGAACTATTGGCTAAACCCAGTTGGGAAAACAGTAACTCTAAGGATGGTTTGTTCGTCCTGAGCATATCGCCCTCCTTATATAAGTTTATTTGTCATTAGATATACAATTAACTTATAAGAAAGGTCATACAAAAGATAGTTGTATTTTTGGTTTTCTTGTTTCAATTTGTGATTAAAATTCAAACAAAGCTTGCTTCAACAGACAGTGTTTCATTGTATTGTGTTTAATTTCACCAATAAAAAAGCACTCTATGTAGAGTGCTTTTTCAAAACTAAGCTTAAATAGATTAAATTTTTTAATTATTTAAGCATATCTGCAATTGCAGCACGCTCTTCTTCAAGTTCTTGAAGTGTTTTATCCATACGTTCACGGCTGAATGCGTCAATTTCTAAGCCTTCAACACGTTTGTATTCGCCATTTTCACAAGTCACTGGAACACCGTAGATTACGCCTTCAGGAATACCATAAGAACCGTCTGAAGGAATACCCATCGTTACCCATTCGCCATTTGTGCCGAGTGCCCAATCACGCATATGGTCGATTGCAGCATTTGCAGCAGAAGCAGCAGAAGAAAGACCACGTGCTTCAATGATCGCAGCACCACGTTTACCAACAGTTGGAAGGAATACGTTTGCGTTCCAATCAGCATCGTTGATTTTGTCTTTTAGGTTTTCGCCATTTGCAGTTGCAAAACGGTAGTCAGCATACATTGTTGGAGAGTGGTTGCCCCAAACTGTAAGGTTTTTGATGTCAGCTACAGCAACACCAGCTTTTTGAGCAATTTGAGTTAACGCACGGTTGTGGTCAAGACGTAACATTGCAGTAAAGTTTTTCGCTGGAAGGTCTGGAGCAGATTTCATTGCGATATAAGCATTTGTATTTGCAGGGTTACCTACAACAAGTACTTTTACATCACGGCTTGCTACTTCGTTAAGCGCTTGACCTTGACCAATGAAGATTTCACCGTTCACTTTCAACAAGTCAGCACGTTCCATACCAGGACCGCGTGGACGTGAACCAACCAATAACGCGTAGTCAGCATCTTTAAATGCAACTTTTGGATCATCAGTACCGATCATGCCAGCCAATAATGGGAAAGCACAGTCATCTAATTCCATCATTACGCCTTTAAGCGCAGCTTGAGCTTTCTCAAATGGAACTTCTAACAATTGCAAAATAACGGGTTGGTCTTTACCAAGCATTTCACCGCTAGCGATACGGAATAATAAGCTGTAACCGATTTGACCAGCTGCGCCAGTAACGGCAACGCGAACAGGTTGCTTCATGTAATTATCTCCAATGAGGATCGTTAATGTGATTAAACGGTTAAATCCGTTTTAATCGAATTATCATAAACGGCAAAGATTGTACTCCAATCCTTTAACACTTGCATGTAAAAGAGAATGAATTTCAACAAAAGTATGATAGGAAATATAAATAAAATAGCTCAAAAAGAATGGGTTCTAACGACAATTCAGCTTTGTTTGTGAATATATATGCTTTTTAGGGATGACCAGACACAAAATCTAAAATACCAACAGCGGCTAATATGTACCCTTGATTGAGAATGTATTTGGACAATTTGAAACAATATGATTCGAGCATTGTTTATACTGCCCATTGACCCGATAACACACTTGAACTTCAGTTAATACTGGATTTGATGATGAACTTTGACAAGTGAAGCGAATACTATCGTTGTTCATTCCTGGGTTTAATCTTACAAATTGTGTTTTTAAAGCATTGTGCTGAACATTTTTATTTTCTGAACTGGTCAAATCTGCTGGAATTTTAAGTCGATCAGCCAAATTGATAACTGTTCTAAAATACTGACTGGCATTCATCGGGACACATCCCCCCACACTCCGCCAAAGTTGAATGCGGGCATTTTCCTCTGGCATCACTCGAGCTACGACCTTTGCCTGCAAAGGCGTTAAGCTTGCAGATGAATTGGTGGTGCAATTTCTCTCAGTTGTTTCGGGCAATAAACCTGAAATCGTTAATGAATATCCTTCTAAACATTTGCGTTGTTTTTGTTTAGATGAATCCAAGGCACAAACCGCTGGCGTCAATTGCACCTGCATCACATAACCTTGTAATTGCGGTGCTGCATGTAACGGCACATTGACCAAAAAAAATCCCGCACAGCATACAGTCAATGCCGTGCAAAACTTCTTTAATTTACGCAAAATATTGAAAATCATTGATTTACCAACAAAGTTTCATCCAAATTTAAAGCGATTATTGTGATACACGAGTTGGAATCACAGGCATACGACTTTCAATGGCTTGAGGTCCTTGTCCTAATAAAATTCCATAATGCGCAGCATTGGTCATCACATTTTTTACATAGTCACGAGTCTCATTCAAAGGAATTGACTCTGTATACTGATCTGCTGAAAGATTTTGATAATCAGGTTGCCAACGTTTAGCACGGTTTGGTCCAGCGTTATAACCTGCTGTTGCCAAAACTGGATTACTGCTTAATTGCCCATGAATCATTGACAAATAGAAAGTACCATAACGAATATTGGTATTGGCATCACTGAGTGCAGCAGGATTATATGTTTCACCCATCTGTCTTGCCACCAATTTTGCCGTGCCTGGCATGATTTGCATCAAACCGCCCGCACCCACATGTGAACGAGCAGCGGTGACAAAACGACTTTCTTGGCGCATTAAACCATATGCCCAAGCAGGGTCAATCCCAGCATTTCGACTATGGCTAACGACTAAAGATTGATGTGGTGTCGCATAACGATAGGTATAGTTATGTTTTTTCTCTGTACGTTCTGCCGCATAAATTGCCCGATCATACCAGCCCATATCAGTGGCACGTTTTGCAGCAGCAAGCAGTAATCCATCATCATGCTTCAAGTATGCCTGACGTACAGCCCAATTCCATTCTCTATTGGTATAGGTTGCTGGGGCATTGATATTACGTAAAGTAAACGCACGACGAAAATGAATATCACTATTTAAACGTTGTTGATCGTCTGTCGAGGGTTGCTCTCTTGCTGGGCTATCATTATATTTTTGCCCCAAATGATCTTTGGCAAGCAAATTATGATAATCATCGCCTGACATAGCCAAACGCTGATAAATCTCACGTGCTGTTCTTTTCGATTGCGCATCACTACGTTGTTCAGACGCACGTGCTAACCAATATTGCCAACGATCTTCTTGTTTTTGCGTGACGCTCATACTGTCAATTGCACGAATCACACTTTCCCACGCACCAAATCGTATTGCTTGGCGTGCATACACCTCAGCTTCTTCAGCGCTAAAAGGCACACCATAACTGGCATCAAAGTTTTGCAGCACTTCGCGATTAAAATTATTTTTCATGACTGTTGTGCCACCTATATAGCCCACAGTACGATAAATATATTTTTGCACATCTTCTGGCACACCCTGAACCAACTTAGGTACAGACTGCAAAGCACTGGTTAAATCTGTATCCGCTGCACGACCTAAGGCATACACTAAATAGGCATAATCTTGCACATTCGTTTTCGGTGCTGACCATAAGTAATTGAGTGGATTCGCTTGAATTTGGTTTAACTGGGTCAAAGATAAATTAATACCAATTGATTGTGCTGTCGCTATAGCCAAACCAGATTGTCCTGCTCTTAATTGTGCATAAAGACGTTGTTGACGATCTTGTGTCGTCATCAGTGGACTAGACAACATCATCCGCCCCAAACCATTACAAGATTCAGGCTGAGTGTTGGTCGTCAGCCAAACATCTTTGAATTCAGCAAAAACCAAGGCATCGCCTGTTTTGGCACGAACTTGTGCAACTGCACAGCGTTCTGCTTGGTCTGGATTGGTGACATATTGCAATACAGGTTGGGCACTTGAAAAATCTGCTTGTTTGACTTTTTCTTCCACATAGTCTGCCGCTAACTTTTCAGCCATTGCCGATTGTGGGTAACGTTGCGCAAAGCTAATAATGTTGCCAGCAGGTTGAAAAGCAAGATTAGCATTCAACATCCAATATTCAGGATAGTAGCCTAAAGCATCATTTTGCATTGAAACACGGTACTGTTCTAAAGCACTCGAATTATTCGCATTACGCAAAGCATCATTAAACTGCTCTTCAGCAGCATAAGTCACTTGCAGGCTTGTGCATGCAACTGTGCCTAAAAGGTAAAGTTTTAATTTATTTTGCTTAAGTTGCTGCTTTAACACCGTTTTTCTCTCAACCTGCATGATGTGCCTTAACTTGCTGATGCACTTATTTGTGCCTAGTTTAATTATTCTAATCCATTTCTACTGTTGTGTTATGTAACCTCATGATTCATCATTAATAATCTATTCTGTTTTTCTTGATTTTTTTCATTTGTGTTCCCTACTGTTCTTAAGCTAGCAGTGATGTTTAAATATTTCCCTGAATTCCATTTAAATGCTGTAAAATAGCGCGCCTTTTGCGAGTCTGTTAAAATGACAAACTCAATGCGAATTTAAAATTCCCTTTATTCATAGGATAGACCCCTCCATGACGGTTCAAACCTTCATTCCAAATGGTGCCAAAGCTGCCTCAGAAAACACTGTAACCCAGCCACAGCACACCCCAGCCGACGGTACGGTTAAAAAACTGTATATCGAAACGCAAGGGTGTCAGATGAATGAGTATGACAGTCATCGTATGGCAGATCTTTTAGGCGACTCACACGGTTATGTGCTCACAAGCGATCCAAGTGATGCAGATATTCTACTGATGAATACCTGTTCAATCCGTGAAAAAGCCCAAGAAAAAGTATTTTCGGAATTAGGACGCTGGCGCAAACTTAAAGAAAAAAATCCTGATCTTGTTATTGGTGTCGGCGGTTGTGTTGCTTCACAAGAAGGTGACAACATCCAAAAGCGTGCGCCTTATGTTGATATGGTTTTTGGTCCACAAACTTTGCATCGTTTACCGCAAATGTTAGATCAACATGTTGATCAAATTGAAAAACCTAAAAAAGATAAAATTAAGCTGGTGGATATCTCATTCCCTGACATTGAAAAGTTCGACTTTTTGCCTGAACCGCGCGTAGAAGGCTACAAAGCATTCGTTTCTATCATGGAAGGCTGTTCGAAATATTGTTCATTTTGCGTAGTTCCCTACACACGTGGTGAAGAAGTATCTCGTCCTCTGGATGATGTCTTGGCAGAAATTGCAGGTTTGGCTGAAAAAGGTGTGCGTGAAATTAGCCTACTGGGTCAAAATGTGAATGGTTATCGTGGTGAGACCTTTGAAGGCGAAATTTGCACATTCGCAGATTTATTGCGTCTTGTTGCAGAAATTCCAGGTATTGGTCGCTTACGTTATACCACCTCACATCCACTCGAATTTAATGACGATTTGATCCAATGCTATCGCGACTTACCACAAATGGTTTCACATTTGCACTTACCTGTGCAAAGTGGCTCAAATGATGTTTTACAAGCGATGAAACGTAATCACACCATTGATGTTTATATCGAAAAAATTGCCAAATTGCGCAAAGTTCGCCCAGATATGCATTTATCTTCAGATTTCATCATCGGTTTTCCGGGGGAAACAGATGCGCATTTTGAAGAGACTTACCAGTTTATCCAAGATTTAGACTTTGACCATTCTTATAGTTTTGTATATTCAAAGCGTCCAGGCACACCTGCATCTGAATTACCAGATGACACACCTGATGAAGTGAAAAAGGAACGTTTAGCCAAAGTTCAGCATTGGATTAAGCAATCCAGTATCCGTAAAACAGATGCTATGTTGGGTACTATTCAACGCGTTTTGGTTGAGAATGTTTCGAACAAAGATCCAAATTTATTGGTGGGTACAGCCGACAATACACGTTTAGTAACATTTGTAGGTGATGCCTCTTGGGTCGGACGCTTTGCAGAGATTGAGATTACGGAGATTAAGACCTTAAATTTAGTTTACGGAGAACTCTTGAATCTTGAGCCTGACGTGGCGTAATGTAAGGGTATAGACTTTACTTTTAAAAAGGATATCTCTTGACTGCAGCGATTCGACGTACAGTAGCTTTTCCAGGTATTTCAGTTGAACGTTTAAAAAGCATGCTTGGTGCTTATAACGGTCATCTGAAACAAATCGAACAACGTTTAAATGTCAGTATTTCACACCGTGGCGACAGCTTTTATATTGATGGTGAATTAGAAGCAGTGGAGCGAGTTGAAGGCTTATTGCAACGTTTGCATGCTGAAGCTGAACTCTCTCAAGAAATCAGTGCTGATACGATCCATTTAATGATTCAAGGCAGTCAAACTGACCGCGAGTTACAAGAAGACCTTTCGGACAATGAGCACACAGGCTTAGATGAAGTCTGGTTGCAAACCCGCAAAGGTCGAATTAATCCTCGTGGTGCCAATCAAAAGCGTTATGTACAACGCATTTTACAGAGTGATATTTCTTTCGGGATCGGTCCTGCGGGTACAGGGAAAACCTATCTTGCCGTTGCTGCCGCTGTCGACATGCTCGAACGCAACGAAATTCAACGTATTCTTTTGGTTCGCCCTGCTGTTGAAGCTGGCGAAAAATTGGGCTTTTTACCCGGTGACTTGAGTCAAAAGATCGACCCGTATTTACGTCCACTCTATGATGCACTCTATGAGATGCTTGGCTTTGAAAAAGTTGCAAAACTTATCGAACGCCAAGTCATTGAAGTCGCACCACTTGCCTATATGCGTGGTCGAACATTAAACCACTCATTCGTGATTTTAGATGAAGCTCAGAACACCACGCCAGAACAGATGAAAATGTTCTTAACGCGACTAGGTTTTGGTTCTCGTGCAGTCATCACAGGTGATATTACACAGGTCGATTTACCACGAGGACAACAGTCTGGTCTGGCACATGCCTTACGAATCATCGAAAAAATCAAGGAAATTCATATCACACGTTTCCATTCTCGGGATGTGGTTCGTCATCAGCTGGTACAGAAAATCGTCGAAGCTTATGAAGGATGGGACAGTGAACAATATCGTTTAAGTGCTGAAGCACGTGCTGAACGTAAAGCACGTCAGGAAGCCTTAATTGCTGAAAATGATTCTGCGGCAGATGCTCAACACCAAGACGCAGTTGCTTCAAATCAGGAAAATGTTTAAGGATTGTTTTTGAAACTTAGCTTATCGTTACAACAATCGTTTGAAGCACCAACTCTGGTGCTCAAACGTGCCTATTTAAAGAAAGTCATTGAAACCACTTTACGTCATATCGAAGTTGATCAAGATTGTGAAATTGGAATCGCTTGTGTAGATAATGACGAAAGCCATCAGTTAAACGCTGAATATCGAAAAAAAGACAAACCCACCAATGTGTTGTCTTTTCCAAGTGATATCCCTGAAGAAGTGCTACCGCTGTTGGATGCGTTACCTTTAGGTGATTTAGTCATTTGTATCCCAGTGGTGTTGCAAGAAGCCATTGAACAGCAAAAAACGCCGATTGAACATTTTACCCATATGTTGGTTCATGGAACACTGCACTTGATGGGGTATGATCATGAAACTTCAGATCAAGATGCCGAAGAAATGGAAGCATTAGAAATCGAAATATTAAACAAACTTGGTTTCGAAAATCCCTATTCCGTAAAGGAAGATTGATCTTCCAATCAAACTGAAATCCTTCTAAAAAGAAGGATTTTTTATTTCATCAATACAGTACCTATGCACATCATTACTACGCACCACTCGCACGCATAGCGATACCTTAGAATCGCCAAATATAATTCAACCTAAGCATATAGTTTGGTATTTTTCATCATAGATGGTCGTACTTACATATGACATGTGGATGGCTTCCAATGCATAGAAGACTCAAAAGATATGAATTGTAGCGCTCACACAGCATCAGTAAATCCTAAGCACCAGCGACACAAAATATTTTAGACTGCACTTTTAAGACTTCAAAAAATATTATCGAAAACTTTCCCAAATTCCAATTTGACCTTCTTTCACGTGTGGAATATTGCCCAGTTTAATCCAGGGCATATTATCTCCATGAAAATCACTGCCTACTGAAACCTTTAATGCATGTTCAGCAATCATTCGATCAACCATTTGGCGTGTTGAAGCGGTTTCAATCGCAGGAGGTAACTCAATAGCATCGCCCCCGTGTTGAGCAAATAATTCAATCAAATATCGAATATTGGTTGCTGATAAATCATAGCGTGTAGGATGTGCCAATACCGCAAAGCCCTGACTTTCATGAATCACCTGTATGGTTTCTGCCAAGCCTAAACCATCAAACTTCACATAAGCTTTTTTGCCCTCTTTGATGTATTTATCAAATGCTTGCTGTGCGCGCTGTACAATGCCCTTTTCAACCAATGTTTTCGCAATATGCGTTCGTGTAATTCGATCAGGCTCACCATCTACCTTTGCCACAACATCGGCATAAATATCTTGGTGAATCAAAGGAATCAACAGCTCACAAATTTCCTTTGCTCGTTCGGCACGAATTTTTTTCTGTGCGGTTAAAAGCCGTTGTAAAGGTTCAGGATTTTGCATATTGAGTGCAACGATATGTACGCCATAACTCTTTTTTGTGGCGGGTCTAGACCACTGACTCGAGATTTCTACACCTGAAATGATTTGAATTGGTTGATTTTTTGCAAATTGTTCAGCTTGTATTAAGCCATCCATGCTATCGTGGTCCGTCAAGGCAAGCGTATGTATGCCTTTCTCGATGGCAGCTTCAACCAGTAATGCTGGTGTTAAAGTTCCATCAGAAATATTACTGTGAGTATGTAAATCTATGCCTTGCATCTTTTATACTATCCCATCAACCTGAACAGACTAGATACTTTAACATGAAAGCACTTTTAGACTTTGTGCCCCTCATAATTTTCTTTTATTTATACAAAACGGTTGATCCCAAAGATGTTGATCATCCCTTACTACAGTTGATCGGCTCAGCAGGTGGTGTAAATAACAATAACATTCTTGTTGCAACAACAGGTTTGATTATTTCAATGCTTGTTGTCTATGGTGCTTTATTCATTTCACAAAAATTCCGTCTGGATAAACAACAATGGTTTGTTTTATTTATGACTGTGATTTTTGGTGGAATCACTTTAATGTTAAGTGATGACTTCTATATTCGCTTAAAAGCTGCAATTCTGAATTTAGTTTTTGCAGGCGCTTTCTTGCTTTCTCCTTATTTTGGTAAAGATAAAAAACCACTCATTCAACGACTATTTGGTCCGGTTTTAGACCTGACTGAAAAAGGTTGGAAAAATTTAAACTTTGCTTGGGCAGCGATGTTCATTGTGATGTCAGGTTTACATGTTTTCTTTGCTTTTTTATTTGCAGGCGGCAAATATTGGGGAGAATTTACAGCATTTGGTGACATGATTGTGATGTTTTCCTTTATCATTATCCAGTTTGTTATATTACGAAAACACTTCAAGTCAGGCGACGAATAAAGTGTTTTAGAAAAATCGAGAAATATCATGCCATTATTTGTAATTACCTGTACTGATCAAGAAGGTACAGTAGAAAAACGTCTTGCTGTACGTCCACAGCATTTGGCTCGACTAGAAAAATTAGATGCTGAAGGTCGTGTTATTGTGGCTGGAGCAATGCCCGTTGATCGTGAAAATCCCCAAGCCGGTTTTTATGGCAGTACGATGATTCTTGATTTTGAAAGTCGTGAGGCATTAGATGAATGGCTGAAAGACGAACCTTTCCTTAAAGAAGGAATTTATCGTCATATCGATGTTAAGCCATTCAATAAAGCATTACCTAAGGGATAACAAAATGCGCGTTGTCGTTCAAAGCTTACTTCGTCTGACTTTAAGTTCTACGATACTTCTATCTCCTATGTTATGGGCAGAGCCAACACAGGCACTCACAGCTCAAACAACGACAGCAGCGCCTTCCGCTCAGGCGAACCCAACTGTCGCGCCACCAAAACCCAATATCATTCCTGCAGTTGCTGGTGCAAATGCGACAGTTCAAACTCAGGCACAGGCACAAGAAAATAAACCTTTGACTGCTGAACAAATTGTCAAGGAAAAAGCGTCTCAAGATGCCAAAGTCAAGGCTTTAGTTAAAGACCAAGCAACTCGGTTGCAACAGCTTGAAAAAGCCAATTTAGAAGCCTTGGCGCAGAACCAAGAATTACAATTGAAAAATGATAATCTTGGGGTGCAGGTTCAAGTCCTACAAAGTGAACAAAGCGCACAAATGTTTTTATATGGTGCAGCTACTATTGCTGTGGGTGTATTACTTGGCTTTTTAATCGCAAGCTATATCTATACCAAACGCCGTCGTCAGTGGTAAACCACGATCAAGACCGCATTCATCCAGATACTCTAATGCCCTCCACGTATAAAAGTTGTTTTCGACATTTTTATGCCTGCAGGGCATTCTTATTGAAATATGTTTTAGAACAGCTAGACTACATTTAAATGCGATTTACCTACTGGAAAAAGTTGTAAATAGTGTCTAGCGTCAAATCAAGTGTTGTAAATCTCCGTGATCTGTTGGCATCATAATGCTCTATCGTTTTGAATATGAATAATTTCAAGCGTTCTCCACATCTCAATCATTAAAAGGTAATTCACGTTGTCAAATGCCATTCAAACTGCCGACTTAGACTGGCAATGTGTTGATGGAATTGAAGTTCCAATTTCAAAACAATTTGGTGATGTCTATTTTTCAAAAGACAATGGACTACTAGAAACACGGCATGTTTTTTTGAATGGCAATGACCTTGAAACCAGACTGGGGGCTTTGCGTGATTTTGAGTATTTTTGTGTAGGTGAGACAGGTTTTGGTACAGGGCTCAATATTCTCGCCTTATGGCAACTTTGGCAACAGGTTCGTCCTGATAATCATAGTCACTTGCACGTCATCAGCGTCGAAAAGTTCCCACTGTCTAAGCAAGATTTAATCCGTGCTTTAGCAGTCTGGTCTGAGCTAAAAGGTTTTTCACAACAACTGATTGAACAGTACCCCTTACCAATTGCAGGATGCCATCGTTTAAACTTTCCTGAAGCCCGATTTTCAATTGATCTTTGGTTAGGTGATGCACATGATGTCTTTCCCGTTATTGCAAAAACCCATCCCGTCAATGCATGGTTTTTAGATGGTTTTGCGCCTTCATGCAATCCTGACATGTGGGAAGCCAATGTTTTAAACAATCTCATCAGACTTTCTGACATAGGAACAACATTTGCCTCATTCAGTGTAGCAGGCGTGCTTAAGCGCGGTTTAACACAACACGGTATCACCATTTCACGTCCACGTGGTTTTGGACATAAACGCGAGATGTTAAAAGCGATTTGGAATGCGCCTGAACCCATTGCAGAACAAAGCCAAGAACTACAACTACACAATCATCGCAACTCAACAGATCATTTTGGTCAACGTCAAATTGCGATTATTGGCGCAGGAGTTGCGGGTTTAAGTTGTGCATGGGGTTTAGCTCAACGTGGACATCAAGTTACGATTTACGAGCAATCTGCCCCATTATCAGGTGCATCTGGTAATCCCTTGGCATTGCTCAATCCAAAACTCAGCCCGATTGAGCAGAGTTCAGAACATTTAATGACCTTAGCTTGGCAATATGCGCTTAATCATTATCAAAATTTTAGTGCCTTTCGTCCGATTGCCGTTCAGCAACTGGCACAAAAAAATCCGGATGAATTGCTTCACTTAGCGAGTGAATATCCTCAAGATTTACTTAAAGCACAAACAGCGGAACAACTCGATCTGCACACTCAATACAAAAGTTTGCAGTTGACTCAAGCAGGTTCAGTCTATCCGCAACAACTCAAAGATCAAATTCTTGAACATCCGTTGATTCAATTAAAACATGCCAAAATCGAAAATATTACTCAAACAAATGTTCAGCGACTGACCTTATTCGATCATCAGCATAGTCATTTGGGCAACTTTGATCATGTGATTGTTTGCTGTGCCAAAGACAGCCAACATTTTTTTGAAAACTTTCCCATACTTAAACCCATCCGTGGGCAAGTGAGTTGGCTCAACAACAGTCAACACAAACTCAATCCCAAACATGCTTATAGCTACGGCGGTTATTGCATGCAACTTGATGATCAACAGTTGATCTTAGGCGCTTCTTTTTATCCTAATCGAGATGATACTGAAGCATTAGCGGAAGACCATGTGCATAACTATGATCTTATCCACAGTGTATTTCCACAATATGCAGAAAGGCTCGCACCTGTTGCAGAATGGCATGGTCGTGCATCCGTACGTGCGCAGAGTTTGGATTATTTCCCATTGCTCGGAAAAGTTGAGAAAGACAAAGAAATTTATACTTTTTCAGGACTGGGTTCTAAAGGTTTTTTATTTGCACCATTGTGTAGTGAAGTTTTGATTGCAATGATTTTAAATGAAGCTTGCCCTGTGCCAGAAGCGCTTTTGAGAAAATTGGATGTCAAACGTTTCAATAAAAAACTAAAACCAAAGAAACCATACTTCAAGCCAAATCATATTGATCGTTAATCACATCTACTGGCAATAAAAAAGCGCCTTTCGGCGCTTTTTTACGAACCTTGTTCTAATGGTAAGCCTGCATCACGTGCAGCACGAGTACCGCCCATAAGCACGACATAATCGCGAGAACCATCTAAACTTTCTAATTTTTCAGCAGCACGAGGTGCCTTACTTCCACCACCACATAAGATGTAGATGGACTGATCCGAATTCACTTGAGTCAAGCTCTCTGCACTTAGGCTATCGATGGGCTGATTTACAGCACCTTTCACATGACCTTCAGCAAAGGCTTTTGCGTCACGAACATCCCAGATAATGGCATCTTCTGGGAACTCAAATGTTGTAATTTCTAATTTACGGATCATTGTGCACTCCTTTGATGTAAACAACACTTGGCAAATGAAGAAAACATCCCTAGCATCTCAGATATTCTTTCTATTTGTAAAGGTCTAAACTATGCCATCTTTCGATATTGTTTCAGAATTAGAGATTTTTGAAGTCAATCATGCGGTTCAAAACACCCAAAAAGAAATTGCTACACGCTTCGACTTCCGTGGTCAGGATGTTTCTATTGAGATCAACGAAAAAGCCAAAGAGATTAAAATCTCAACTGAAAGCGATTTCCAATGTGAACAGGTTTATAGCATGCTTGAAAATCATTTCTTTAAACGTAAAGTTGATATCCAAGCACTTGATCCTCAAAAAATGACGGCTTCAGGTAAGAATGTTATTCAAGTGATCAAACTCAAAGATGGACTTGACTCAGATACCGCAAAAAAAATTAATAAAGCCATTAAAGAAAGCGGCGTCAAAGTGCAATCTTCTATCCAAGGTGACAAGATTCGTGTAACGGATAAAAAGCGCGATACATTACAGCAAGTTATGGCGTTTTTAAAAGAACAACAGTTCGGTGTACCTTTACAATTTAACAACTTCAAAGACTAAAGTCTTTAATAGCCCTATAGGTTAAGACATGACTCAGACCAATCGTTTATCTAAACTTGTAAAAGCGACTTGTAAATTCCCTAAAGGCATTCGTAGTACGCTC
Source organism: Acinetobacter sp. B-6 (assembly GCF_056930735.1). NCBI lineage: Bacteria > Pseudomonadati > Pseudomonadota > Gammaproteobacteria > Moraxellales > Moraxellaceae > Acinetobacter > Acinetobacter sp. B-6. Next base: position 18,302 of record NZ_JBXPBY010000004.1, read on the forward strand.
TGGAGTAAAGCCTTTGGTCGAGTTGTCCCTATGGTGGGTACAGCCAATATTAAATACCTCGAGGTCAGCTCTTCAAAAGTGGTGGTGGAGATTAAAAACCATCGCGCTATGCAAAATCATATTGGTCAATTACACGCTGTTGCGATGGCATTAATTGCAGAAACAGCCACAGGTTTTGTGACAGGAATGAATGTTCCTGATAGCTCAATTGTATTGATCAAAAGTATGCATATTGACTACAAACGCCCATCCAAGGGTGACATGACAGCAACAGCTACCCTTAGCCCTGAACAAATTTTAGAAATGCAAACGTCTGAAAAGGGTGAAACCCTAGTTCCAGTTACGATTATGGATGAATCAGGCAAAGAACCTGTAGAATGCCAAATGGTTTGGGCATGGGTATCTAAAGATCGCCTAAAAAATAAATAAATGTAAATAAAACTTACTTTTAAGTAAGTATAAAAATTACTAAAGTCCTCATAATGAATGACGATTGGTCACTATATTCATCAATATTTATTCATCAAGATGATGTTAAAACATCATCTTGAAATATTGAGAATAATCATGAAATCCAATATCCCACGTAAATTAATTGTATTGATGCTCATGTTGAGTCCTGTTTTATTTTTAACAGCATGTGCCCAAAATCAAATCAACTCTAACCTCACTAACAACAGCACAAAAGTCGTGGCGGTAAACCAGCTTGCACAACAGAACAAAGCGCTTGTGACTGATTTTTATGAGGGTGTATTTCAGAAACACCAAGTCAAAACTTATGCTGATCGCTATATTGGTGAACAGTATATTCAACACAATCCACGTGTCCCTGACGGCAAAGCACCATTTGTAAATTACTTTACCCAATATTTTCAAGACAATCCGGAAGCTAAAAGCGTCATTAAGCGGGCTGTTGCTGAAGGAGACTTAGTATTTCTGCATGTTCATTCCACAATGAATCCACAAGATCGCGGTGTTGCAATCATCGACATTTTTAGAGTTGAAAATGGCAAGATTGTTGAGCACTGGGATGTACGGCAACCCGTTCCTGAGACAAGTGCCAATCAAAACACCATGTTCTGAAACAGCAAATCTGTACTGTTCGAACCCATAAAAAAATCCCAAACAATGTTGGGATTTTTTAATTTGAAGCCATCACACTGTTTGTGATGCAAGGTGCTTTTGTTTGACATCCTCAGGAATTTGTCGTTTATTCCCTGTAACGTCTACAGCAACAAAAGTGAATACACCTGCTGTTACACGCTTGGCAGCACGTGAACTGTCGTGACTGTCCCACACTTCAATCTGCATTTGAATGGAGGTATTCCCCACTTTTAAAATTTTGGTATAACAACTAATCACATCACCCACTTTCACTGGAACAAGGAAAGTCATTTGATTAATAGAAATAGTTGCACAACGCCCTTTACTAAAACGTTCTGCATGAATAGCGCCAGCCAAGTCCATTTGTGAAACAATCCAACCACCAAAAACATCACCACTCCAGTTTGTATCCGCTGGCATTGCGATGGTTTGTAAAGACAGTGTACCTTCAGGTTTTACATGAGAATCTGACACAATAACTCCGAGCCCGTGAATTACTTAAGGGCATTCAATTGTTGATCTAACCATTCTTGTAATTGGTTAGCCCGTAACGCACCGCTAATTCTAGCAACTTCTGTGGTTTTATTCATTAAAACCAAGGTTGGTATGCTACGAATATTAAATGCACTACTCAAACGAGGGTTGGCTTCTGTATCAATTTTGGCAAAAACCACATTGGGATTACTGCCCGCCACTTGGGCAAAATGAGGTGCCATCATTTTGCATGGACCGCACCACTCTGCCCATAAATCTATCAGAATAGGTAGGTCACTGTGACTGACGAAATTACTAAAATTCTGTTCATTTAATTCAATTGGAGCAAGTGGTATAAGATTTTGATGGCATTGCCCACAACTCGGCTGCGCATTCAGCTTGTCTTCAGGAACACGGTTTTTTGCGCCACATGATGGACATACGATAATCATCTAGCTCACTCCTATATGTTGGTGTAAAAAGTCTAATTGGGTCAAAATTGCTTTTTCCAACCATTTCCCGTGATAAATATCAAAATGCGCCATATCCCACTCATGATATTGTACAAAAGGTGCTATGTTCGTCGCCGTTTCTCGACTGGATTCTATTGGGATAAAACTATCTTTTTTAGAAGCAATAAATAACACTGGAATATTTATACTTCTTACTGTCTGAATCGGTCTAAAACGAATTAAGTTAAAGAAAACACGTGCAGGAACTTCACCACTCCAAAAATAATCGGGATGTACAATCGACATATAACCGCTGTAGCTATCTTTGGTTGGAATGAAGCAAAGATCATAGGGATGCACGACAGGTAAGGTACGTGGCAGCATCCCAACTTTTGCCCCCATATAATCTTGACTGGATATTTTTAAAGCTTTAGGAAGCTGCTGAATCGGGAATGATTTTGCCGTTTCTGCCCCATCGACATAAGGTACCTGTACCATGATCCCTTGAACATTTTTAAGTTCACTGGCAAGGCTCAATACATAACCACCACTCAGCGATGTCCCCCATAACACCATTTTCTTAGAATTTATTTTCTTTTGTATTGCCACATAATTAACGACCGTTTTCCAATCTTCCATCTGATTTTGTAAAGAAATCAGTTCACGGGGAAAGCCAGTACTCCCTCCCCAGAAACGATAGTCAAAGAGCACAACCGCATAACCAGCTTGCGCAAATTTTTGTGCATATGCAATCAGTCTAAATTGTCTGAGACAAGCAAAGCCATGTGCCATAATGATTACAGCTGGTTTCTTTAAGTTTTTAGGACGATAAAAATCTGCGGCTATAACTTCTTGCCCGATCGGGACATACAGTGGTTCAACTGTATATGCGTACATACACACTCCATTGCGTTATCTTTTATAGATATTTCTTTTATAAATCTTTTGTAGTCCAAACTCAGTTCTGAGCTTAATGCTATTATATATAGCATATTTGATTTTAAATAATATAGGAGTGACGAAATGAGTGAAAATGTTGGTTTCGCAGGTCAAATAGGTCCAGAACATATTGCTCAAGTTGCAGAGAAAGGGTTTAAGTCTGTGATCAATAACCGCCCTGATTTAGAGGGTGGTTCAGAACAGCCTACCAGCGCACAGATCGAAGAAGCAGCACGTGCTGCTGGGTTAGATTATGTATTTTTACCTGTTGTTGCAGGACAAATTACAGAAGTCGATGTCAGAACGTTTGCGAATCGTTTTAATGAACTTCCAAAGCCGGTCCTTATGTTCTGTCGCACAGGCAATCGTTCAAATAATCTTTACCAAATTGCCAAGCAAATGGACTTATTAGACGACGAATAAAGATTGTTTCATTGAAACAAATATCATTGAGAAGCATTATTTCTTGATTAATTTTGGAATATGAAAATCATTAAAGCCATTTCAGTATACTGGAATGGCTTAAGTTTAAAATATTGATCAAAAATAAAATTTAAGAATTTCACATAAGATGTCGTATGTTAGTTGTATAGAAAATAAATAGTTGGTGAACAAAATGTCATTCGTCATACCAGTGTGGGTTGATTATGGGGCGATTGAAGTGCTCTGGTATAGCCCTTTTGACAATATGGAAATTATTATTTCATGGTGGGAAGATCAAGAAAGTATTGATATATATAAATATAAAACAGACCTCCAAGCTGCTAAAGCGATTCTACCCAATGGAATAATAGTGAAAGTTACAACGCATAAAGAATCTGATTTTTTCTACAAAATACATGCGGAAAAAAAAGTCATTCTTATGCTTGATAACGATTACTCATCGTACTTATCCTTTGAAGGAAAGAAATATTTTCATAAAGGAAAGCTTAATTTTTCTCCTACTCCACCTGGCATTTAAGCGAATACAAAAAAACTTAACAACCTATTTGTTATAAAATCAATTTTTTATGAGCGCATTTTTTCAAATGTCTTTTACTCACACGAATGCAATAAGCTTTGACAATTTATTTATATTTTTTTGATGTTAAATCTAGCTACAATTTCCACTGACTGATCAACTTAATCAGGTTGTAATACTATCTATTCTGAAATAGTGATATGACACAATCACATCATTCACGCTATGATCATTTTGATCATATATTTTTCCTATTCAATAATAAAAGGATTTCTCAATGCAACAAGCTTTATTCGGTGGTGGCTGCTTTTGGTGTACAGAAGCCGTTTTTTTACAGCTTAAAGGTGTTCAAAAGGTGGTAAGTGGTTATGCTGGTGGGCATACAACCAATCCTACCTATGAGGCGATTTGCAATGGAGATACCAATCATGCTGAAGTGATTTTGATTGATTTCGATGAACAACAGATCAGCTATCAACAATTGCTCACTGTATTTTTTGCGATACATGATCCAACCACATTAAACCGTCAAGGTAATGATATTGGTACACAGTACCGTTCTGTCATTTATTATTTCAATGAAATACAAAAAGCTGAGTCTGAAAGCTTTATTGAGCAACTCAAAGCAGATGGGCTAAATATTGTCACTGAACTCAGTCCAGCCCCAATCTTCCATCCTGCGGAAGAATATCATCAAAACTTCTTTGCTCGAAACCCTGCGCAGGGATACTGTAATTTTGCCATTCCTCCTAAACTGCTCAAATTACATAGCCAATTCCAAGACTTACTCAAAGATTAAGTCTTTTTAAAATTTAAAGTGTTTAAAATCCGTATAAAAAAACCTCCCATCAGGGAGGTTTTAAAAAATATTATCATTTTCTTGTTATTTATTAATTATCACTCATAAACGCAAGATCATTTAATCCTGCCTCACTTGCACGTGACATCACTTGTGCAACAGTATCATAACGCGACTCTTTATCGGCTCTTAGCTGAACAGCTGGTTTAACAGCTTTTTGTCCTGCTTCATCAAATCGTTTTGATAATTCATCTAAAGTAATGATTTGATCATTCCAAGCCACTTCGCCTTGCTGATTAATACTAATCGTAATGGCTTCAGGAGGTGGAGCATTCACTTCAGCGGTAGTTTTCGGTAAGGTTAACGGTATCGATGGGTTAGCAACGGTTGCTGTCACCAAGAAGATGATCATCAATACCAACATAATATCGATCAGCGGAATAAGATTCATCTCATTCATGCCAGAATCGTTGTCTTCTCCCAATTGAAAAGCCATTAAGCTTGACCTCCAACTAAACCTTTATTTGTTGCTTCAGCTTCAACTTTTTTTGTTGAAGATTCTTGCTGCAACATCGTATCAATCAATAAACCATGTGCTTGATCTTGTAATTCATTTGACAAAGTGCGATTGAAACGTACACAGATGTTATACGCCAATACAGCAGGAATTGCGACTGCAAGACCAAGCCCTGTCATGATCAACGCCTCACCAACAGGTGTTGCAACTTGCGCTAAACCTGCTTGACCGCTTTTACCGACAGCAACCAATGCATGGAAAATTCCCCATACTGTACCAAATAAACCCACAAATGGTGCCAGTGAAGCAATCGTACCTAATACAGAAACACCCTTTTCAGCATTGGCTTTCTCTACTGAAATCTGACGCAATAAAGCTTGTTCTGCAACTGCTTTACGTTGATCAAATCCAAGTGGTGCAAGTTTTGCCTTTAATGCACTCAACGCTTGAGCGAGATGGTCTTGAGCAACCTGCTTGAGTTGACGCGTGCCCAAAATACGCAAAATGAACACAGTCCACGTTGCAATAGACATTGCCAATAACACGAAATACAGTGTTTTACTGACCGCATCAGCATGTTGCCAATAAACTGAAAAGTTCATATGCACATTTCCTAATTCTTAAAAAAAATCATTTTTTAGAGACTGACAACGCAAAATCCTGCCTAATTTTAAATGGTACACCAGTGCCATTTTCTTTGTAGGCTTTAAATTTTGCAGATTGTGTCTGTTTAACAACGTAACTGTCTAAACTTGAGTTACCACTCGATTGGATCACACGTACATTGGTAATATTTCCATTCGCATCTGCGGTAATTTCAAGATTTACAACCTTTGTACCATCTTCAGGTGACATCAGTTTAAGCAACTGGTCTTTTGCAATTCGAGGACTGCGATTCCAAGAAACCTGCCCTTCGCTTACATTGCGTGGTGTATTTCTTTGCTCTTGCTCACGACGCTGACGGTCACGCTCCTCTTGTTCACGCTTCTGTTGATCCAAACGTTTTTGATCTTCTAAACGCTTTTGCTCATCTAGACGTTTTTGCTCATCCATACGCTTCTGATCTTCTAAACGTTTTTGATCTTCTAAACGTTTCTGCTCTTCAAGCTTTCTTGCACGATCATCATTTACAACAGGTTTTTTCTGTTCAATGATTTTCGGTTTAACCACCGGTTTCGGTTCGATTTTCTTCTCTACCGGCTTAGGTTTAACTTTAGGCTTGATCTGTTCAACAGGAGGTGGAGGCGGTGGTGGAGCATCTTCTTTGAGCTTTAAAAATTTGATTTTTAAAGGTTCTTTCTTTATTTGAGGTAATTCAAAAGCCTTCATATTACTGATTCCCCACAATACACCTACATGCCCAACAATAACTGCTAAGACTGCAGCAAGGACTTTTTTCTTCATCGGTGGAGGCGTTTGAAGTGGTGCAGAGGAAGACTGACTCATAAGAATCTAAATACCTAAAATTGAGTAAACTGTAAAATAATCAATTTACAGATTAAGCTCATCGGATAGAACAATTAAAGTGCAACAATGATAAATGAGAAGTGTTTTCATTTGCAACAGCTTTTTTTGCGTTTTTTATCATTTTTACAAATAAAAAAATAAAAAGGGATGCTTAAAGCATCCCTTTTTCATCTTAAAAATTTAACCAACATTCACATATTATTGAAATACTACAGTCTTGTTGCCATCGACAATAATACGATCTTCAAGATGCCATTTGACTGCTCTTGCCAAAACATTACGCTCAACATCCTGACCTAATTCACGTAATTGCTCAACAGTAAAATCGTGATTTACACGTTCTACATCTTGCTCAATAATTGGTCCTTGGTCCAAATCAGCTGTGACATAATGGGCTGTTGCACCAATCAACTTCACACCCTTTTCATAGGCTTGCTTATAAGGATTAGCGCCGACAAATGCAGGTAAGAATGAATGATGAATATTAATCACCTTCATTTCCCATTTTTGTACAAACTCTTCATCAAGAATCTGCATATAGCGTGCAAGCACCAGCAAGTCATTGCCTTGCATGAGTTCATCAATTTGCGCATACGCTTCACGCTTATTTTCTTTATTGACTGGAACCACATGGAAAGGAATACCAAAGTTCTCTACTGACTCACGCAAATCTTCATGATTTGAAACCACTTGTGTGATTTCACAATGTAAACCGCCACGTGAATGACGCCAAAGTAACTCAAGTAAAGCATGGTCGACTTTAGAGACCAAGATACCTACTTTTTTAATATCGCTCACCAAGCTTAAACGCCAATGCATGCTATAGCGTTCAGCAACATTACTTGCAAAAGTTTGGATCAGACTTTCACGACGAGATTGCAAATGGTCAAGTTCAAATTCAACACGCATGAAATAACGTCCGCCCTGAGCTTCAGTTGCGTATTGATCAAGCGCGGTAATATTTGCGCCCTGATGATACAAAAAGCTCGATACAGCTTGCACGATTCCTGGCTTGTCTTCACAAGTAATCAGTAGACGTGCTGTGTTGGCAGTAGTCATGTTCATGTTGAAGGATATCACTTATAAATTAGTTTAAAACAGCCGAGTATTCTAACGCTTTTTTAGCAGCTTTCAATCTTGATTCAGCATCAATCGTGTTTTACTGCCGATAAACTTGCAAATAATTCTGAAGAACCAAAACTTTCCAACAAGCGCTCATAGGTTTCACGGCTTTCACCACGCAAATACGGACCTTCCAAAAACACCATTTGACGTAACGCCTGCCAAATCCATTTTTCATCCAAATGATTGGAATCACTCAAATGCCCAGACATATAAAGGAAGTTTGTCCAGTTGGTCAGTACAATCCAAATATTGATAATCAACGCTTCAATTTCAGATGCTGTCATCTGCATCAAGCCCGCTTGAACAAAGGCATGATAAATTTTTTGTCCCTGCTGCATCACTTTTCCAGCGAAACGAGGATATATTTTTCTAAAATCATCATTATTTTCTATTAAGTGATAAACATCACGATGTAAGAAACGATATTCCCAAAGTTGGCTACTCAAAACTTGAAAATAACGAATCTTATCATTTGCATTGACTTTACGGTCATCGGGTAATGAAAGCATATCTAATGTTTCTTTTTGATATTGCTCCATCAACTCTTTAATGATTTCTTGCTTATTTCGAAAATGATAATACAAATTTCCAGGACTAATCCCAAGCTCAGCAGCAATATGATTTGTCGTAACTGCACGCTCTCCGCGTTCATTAAAAAGTTGCAGACTAATCTGCAAAATTCGATCTTTCGTTTTCAAAGTTTTGGAGCTTGACATCCTATTACCATTTTTAACCGTTAGCACAAGCTAACATAAAGTGACTTGACTATTTAGAGTATTTACTCTAAAAAATATATTATATTAACCTATTCGTAAATGGTGTTTGTCATGAACAGTCATACAAAAACAAATTCAATGACTTCCTATTCACCTGAAGTTCAACATATGCACGATCTGCTTGAACAACAGAAAGCTGCTTATCAGCGTTATCCTGTTCCTACAGCCAAAGAGCGTATTGAACGTTTAGCTCGCTTGAAAAAAGTTTTGGTAAAATATCAAGATCAATTTGCAGATGCAATCAATCAAGACTACGGCAATCGTTCAATCAGCGAAACTAAAATCGGTGAATTACTTACCTGTTTAGAGCAAATTAAATATTATAGCAAGCATTTAACAGCATGGATGAAACCATCTAAGCGCCATGTCTCTATGTTACACCAACCAGGCAAAGCCTGGGTGCAATATCAACCTCTAGGTGTAATTGGAATTATTGCACCTTGGAATTACCCATTGTTACTGTCAGTTGGACCGCTGATTTGCGCCTTGGCTGCTGGTAATCATGCCATGTTAAAGATTTCCAGTTCATCTTCTCAATTTGGTTATGTGCTTGAAAATGCGTTATCAGAAGCATTCCCACAAGAGTTGGTTGCAGTCGTGAATGGTGGTGGACAAATTTCTGATGCTTTTTCGCATTTAGCCTTCGATAAAATCATTTTTACTGGTTCTACCAATGTGGGTAAAACAGTGATGAGTGCAGCGGCAGAGAATCTTGTACCTGTTATTCTTGAACTGGGTGGTAAATCACCAGTGATTGTACATCCGTCTAGCGACTTAAAATTGGTGGCTGAACGAATTGCATTTGGTAAGCTTTGGAATGCAGGTCAAACCTGTGTTGCACCTGACTATATGTTCCTGCCTAAAGGTAAAACTGCTGAGTTCATTGATTCATTTAAAGAAATCGCTACAGCAATGTACCCAACCTTGCGAGACAATCAGGATTACACCAGCATCATCAATGACAAACAGTACAATCGTATCCAAGGGTATTTAGAAGATGCGCGTCAACAAGGCGCTCAATTCACTGAGATTAATCCCAATCATGAGGATTTAACTGCTGTACGAAAAATAGCCCCAACATTCTTAACAGGTGTCTTACCGACTATGGACATTATGAAGAATGAAATTTTTGGTCCAGTCCTTCCAATCATGGAATATGATCAAATCGACGATGTGATTGACTTTATTAATGGCAGACCTCGTCCACTTGCTTTATACTATTTCGACTTTGACAATGCTCGTGCTGAATATGTTTCCCAACGTACTCACTCAGGACATTTCGGTCAAAATGCCGTTCTAACCCATGTTGCACAAGACGATCTACCATTTGGTGGCGTAGGTGCTTCGGGTATGGGCAAATATCATGGCCCAGAAGGTTTCTTTGGTTTATCACATGAGCGTTCAGTGATGTCTATTCCTAAGCTATTCAGCTTAAAACTCATCTTAGCGCCTTACGATAAACCCCTAAATAAAATTTTAGAGAAAACTTTCTTACGCTAACTGATCAAGGCATGATCTATCACAATAGATCAGATTGCGTTTTGACGAATTCCGCTTGTCTTTTAAGCGGAATTTTGGTATAAAACGCCCCTTGAATGAATTCAATCCGTTTTATTTTGACTGGCCATACAGATTTGCTGTTGGCTAAATCAATGGAGTTACACCATGTCTAAGGTTTGCCAAGTTACCGGCAAGCGTCCAGTCGTTGGTAACAACGTCTCACACGCCAACAACAAAACTAAACGCCGGTTCGAGCCGAACCTGCATCACCACCGTTTCTGGTTAGAAAGCGAAAAACGTTTCGTACGTCTTCGTCTAACTACTAAAGGTATGCGTATTATCGACAAATTGGGCATTGAAAAGGTTGTTGCTGACCTACGTGCTCAAGGTCAAAAGATCTAAGGAGTCTGAACCATGCGTGATAAAATTCGCCTAGTTTCTACTGCTGGTACAGGTTATTTCTATACCACTACTAAGAACAAACGTACTATGCCGGAAAAAATGGAAATCAAAAAATTTGATCCAAAAATCCGTCAACACGTTATCTTCAAAGAAGCTAAAATTAAATAATTTTAGTTTTCTTAAAAAATACGATCCATTTGGGTCGTTTTTTTTGCCTTTTTTTTCTTCAACTTGTTAAAATCTTCATCAAATTTGGCACTATTCGTGCATTTTCTATGGTTTCACACAGAGCCATACCCTTCTAGAAATGATTTTTTGAATGATTTCTCCTCAATATTAAGGAGTATTTAGTGCCTCATGACGTAGATCTGATTATTTTGCTTGCAGTTGGCTTTGGTATAGCCCTCATTTTTGGCTATATCGCTGCACGTTTACGCCTTCCTCCTTTGATTGGTTATCTTATTGCAGGGATTATTATTAGTCCTAATACACCCGGTGTGGTCGCAGACATCACACTTGCCAATCAGCTTGCTGAATTAGGCGTGATGTTTTTGATGTTTGGTGTAGGCATGCATTTTTCCCTCAATGATTTAATGCAAGTTCGAAGAATTGCTTTACCTGGTGCAATTTTACAAATCGCAGTTGCAACCTTGTTGGGAATAGCTGTTTCCATGTTTTGGGGATGGAGTTTTGGATCTGCACTGGTCTTTGGTTTAAGTTTATCTTGTGCTAGTACCGTGGTTTTATTGAAGGCTTTGGGTGATAAAGGTTTACTCGATTCGATCAATGGTAAAATTGCAGTTGGCTGGTTATTGGTCGAAGATCTGGTCATGGTACTGGTTTTGGTTCTGCTTCCTGCAACCGCAGTACTTTTGGGAGGACATCCCATCGCAGGGCATGAGTCAGATCAAAACATTTGGATGACCTTAGGCATCACGCTACTCAAAGTCACTGGCTTTATTGCCTTTATGCTCATTATTGGGAAACGACTTGTTCCAATGATCATGCAATATGTCGCTCGTTTGGGTTCTAGAGAGCTTTTTACCTTAACAGTGGTTGCAGCAGCAGTTTCAATTGCTTATGGCTCTTACGCGATCTTTGGCGTCTCTATGGCATTAGGCGCATTCTTTGCGGGGATGGTGGTAAAAGAGTCTGATTTTAGTCATCGTGCAGAAGAAGAAACCTTACCATTAAGAGAAATTTTCTCAATCCTCTTCTTCGTTTCTGTGGGAATGTTATTTGATCCGCGCATTATTATTGAACAACCTTTACATATTTTAGCCGTGATTGCCATCATCATGATTGGTAAAACACTCGCAGCAATGGCGTTAGTTTTATTCTTCCGCTACCCAATCAATACTGCATTGACTGTTGGTGCAAGTTTGGCACAAATTGGGGAATTCTCATTTATCCTTGCCACACTCGGTCTCTCACTTGGCTTACTCAGCCCTGAAGCACAAAACTTAATTTTGGCAGGTGCATTATTCTCGATTACCTTAAACTCATTCCTGTTCTCAGCCATTGAGCCTGTACAGAACTGGATTCGTGAACGTTCACATTTAGCACGCTTGCTTGAACGTAGTGGTGACCCTTTGGCAATGCTTCCTGATGAAGTCGATCAAGCTTACTTGCGTGACCAAGTGGTGATTGTCGGTCATGGTGAAGTCGGTCGTCGTATTACCAAAACACTTATGGAAGATGGTATTAAAGTCGTGATCGCAGAAGAAAATCGTGAAATCGTAGAAAACTTACGTGAAAAAGGTATTGCTGCGGTTTCAGGTCGTGCCACTGAACCCAGTGTCCTTATTCAAGCGCATATTCAACATGCAAGACTATTGGTTATTTCACCGATGGATATTGTCGATATTCATAAAATTGTCGACACAGCAAAATTACTGAATCCAGAAATTCAAGTTTTGGTTTGTGCTGAAAATAAAGAAGAGGCAGAAGTTATTCGCAAAGACAATGTTGGTGAAGTCTATTATGCAAAAGAGGAAATGGCGAAAAATATGAGCAATCATATTTTGAACCAAATTCAAATTGCACATCATCATGAACCAACACATTGAATTTGAAATGAGCTTTCAGCCAATTTAAAACATGTGACAAAGAAAACGCACTTTAAAGTGCGTTTTTTAATTATTTTAGAAAACCAAACCTTAGCTGTACTAGCTCATATATTTCGGCTGCACATCAACAACTTCCGCATGCCATTCATCCGCCTGCTTTTCAAGTAAAGCGAATAATGCAGCTTGAATCATTTGTTGAGCTATTGCTGGTGTTTGATCACCCAATAACGCTTTCACTTCTTCATTAAATTGGATCGTGACCAATGGATCCTTTTCAGATCCTGCATTACGCAATGCCAATTCACCACCTTCGAGTTGTACTAACTCCAAAATAGCTTCTTGATTCCCAAATAACTCTTTTAACTGTTCGATAGACATAAATCCTCCATGCTCAACATGGGGCAAAGCACTGAATGCACTTTGCATCTTGTAGATATTTTATATAGTCATTTAAAACAAAATTTCAAGTGAATCTGATCAAAAAGATCAGAATTCAACCATTTCATTACGAAAACCATCAATAAGTTGTGATAAATCACGATGCCATTCTCTTAAAATTCTGGTATCTGGCAACCATGCTTGTGGTGTTTGTGTCACTTTAATAATTAAATTAGATGATGTCTCATCTTCAGGTTCTGGCGCACTCGGTTCAGGTGCATATTGGCAAAGTCGATATGCTCTTTTAAGCTCAGCAATAAATCCTTCCTTTGCCAATTTTTGCATCACCAAAACTTCAGGTGATACTTGCCCTTTTGCTGCCATGTTCTCTTCAATCGACTTCAGAGTAGGAGATAAATCATTTAAGCGATAATAACGAACCAGTTCCTGTAAAAAAGCCAAAACCGCACCATGCAGATGAAATACCGCTGCTTCACGTTGAGCTTGGGCTTGCTGAACATTTTCTGTCTGCTCTGCCTGCATACATGAAAGACGAGCAAAATAAAGTTTTTGATTGGTACGGTCTGCATGAAAGCGAGCTACACGTGACATGGATGTTCCCTAAGATTTTGGCATTTACTATATAACACCTGTTGATATTTCAACCGTGCACTGCGTTATCAGTTAAAACTACATAAACAAGGCATGAAAAAATGTCCACTGTCGCAGGTATCTGTGAAGTGTCAACATACTTTACTTAGCTTAATCTTTATTTCACAAAAATCACAATAAATTTTATCCATGTCGAATGTCAATAAAATGAATAGAAAAAATCTAGCAATAAAATACATTTAAATCATTATCTTATATTTTTTTATAAATCGTATTTGCAATAAAAAGGAGCATTCCTGCTCCCTTTTGATTTAAGCTTCTGGTTTTTCTTCAGCAGCTTTGACACGAATCCCATGACCATGTAAACGCAAAGTATTCAAACCTTTGATCGCTTTTACAGCTTCTCTGCCATGTGGCATTTCAACAAAAGCAAAACCTTTTGATTTGCCCGTGGTCGCATCCAGCACCAATGTACAAGACTTCACTGTGCCAAATTGTTGGAACAACTCTAATAATTCAGCTTCTGTTACAGTGCGTTCTAAACTGCGAACTAAAATTTTCATCTTACAACCTTAAATATAAACGAGGCAAAAAACATCAAAAAGCACTCGCCTACCTACTTTTTGAATGAAAAACGATTGCTATAGTTTAATCCAGATCAATGCCAAAATCTAAATTAATCGCTTGTCGCTCGATTAAAGCACTTTTAACCGTTTGTTCTCGTTGTCTGTAATGAGTTTCTGTTGTACATAAATTTCGAGTTAAATCATTGAAGAAATAACTTTCAATTTCTCTGCCTTGTTCATCCGTCTGACGATGCGCCCAAAAGTTTAAATTTTGCTTGGTTAAAATCAATTCGTTCTGTGCACGGGTGAGTGCCACATAAAGAACTCTGCGTTCTTCCTCAACTTCATCAAAATCACCTTGTGCGCGTGCATGTGGATATTGTCCTGCGGATACATTGGCAACATAACACACTTTTTGTTCAGTGCCCTTTGCAGAATGAATCGTAATCAGTGTTACCACATCATCTTGCGACTGACGTTCGATCTCACTAATTGAAACAGGGTCAAGCACATACTCTTCTAAAAACTCACTTAATTGGCTATGTTTTGAGGCAAGCTGTTTAACCAGATCAAAATCACCCACGCGTTTATGCCAATCCTTCTTAGCATAATTCTCTTCTAACTGATTCAGAATTGCTTCAACACCAAGCCGAACACAAGCTTCAACTTCAGTTTTCAACACACTCATTTGCTTCATGATCAACAAGGTATGATCTGGAATACGCCCAAATTTCTCAAGTTTCTCCGTAATTTTTTCAATATCAGGATCAAGTAACAGCTGTTGAGCAAGCTTACTTGCACCGACATCACCGACACCATTCCACAGGGTTAAGAAACGCATCCAAGCAATATCATCAAGCGGATTGGCAATCACACGCAATAAACTCAACAAGTCTTTGACATGTGCCGTTTCAAGTAATTTCATCCCACCAATAAACCGGTATGGAACATTGGCTTGAATAAATGCAGCTTCGATATGTCTGGCAGCAAAAGCTGAACGCACCAAGACCATATGATCATTCCATGCCGAGGCTTCCAACAAATGA
This sequence comes from Acinetobacter sp. B-6, assembly GCF_056930735.1. NCBI lineage: Bacteria > Pseudomonadati > Pseudomonadota > Gammaproteobacteria > Moraxellales > Moraxellaceae > Acinetobacter > Acinetobacter sp. B-6. Next base: position 33,489 of record NZ_JBXPBY010000004.1, read on the forward strand.
CGTTCTTTAATGTCGATTGCAATCCACTTTGCTTCATCAAACTCGTTTGGGAAAATATGCATACGTGGTTTAAGACCATCGCCGCGGTAAGCTTCTAGTTTTTTATCATAATGAATCGGGCTTTGCTCCAATAGCCAATTGGAGAGGTCTAAAATCTCTTGAGTAGATCGATAATTTTTTTCTAATTTGAAAATCTCTGCGTCTGGTACTCGATCTTTGAAATGATGAATGTTTTCAAAATCTGCACCACGAAAACCATAAATAGATTGTGCATCATCACCGACACAAAACAATGAGGTTTTTTCTTTCAACGGTTCTAAAATCGCCCATTGCAAAGGATTGGTATCCTGCATTTCATCAACCAGCATGTATTGACATAGGCTTGCCACATATTCAACCAATCCCTCAGATTGCGCCAAAGCCGATGCAACAACAGCCAGAATATCATCGTAATCGAGAAAGCTACGAGTGCGTTTACGGCTTTCGTACTCTTTCATAATTTCAGCAATTTGATCTTTATATTCTAAAAACTCAGGCAACTGTTTTTCTAAAGCTAAGCTGAGTTTTTGACGAGTATTGCGAGCAAAAGAATATAAATCACAAAGTTGTTGTGGCTTGGGTAACGCATTCGGGTTCTTTTTATCATCCTTGCCCCGAATCAAACGAAATAACATCAATTGATCATCACGATCAATGATTGAAAACTGGTCCAGACCAAATGCTTTCGGTGCACGGCGCAGTAGATACATGCAAAAGGTGTGGAATGTCGAAGCGCGTAATCCTCTCGCCTGATCACCCAATGCCAACTCTACTCTTGCTACAATTTCACTGGCAGAACGACGAGTAAAGGTCAAAATCTGAATTTGATTCGCAGGAATACCTTGATCTATGAGATATGCAGCACGAGCGACAATGGTTTTTGTTTTGCCACAACCTGCCCCTGCAAGCACTAGACTATGCTTGTTTTTAGTCGTAGCAGCTTGTTTTTGTTGAGGGTTTAATTCATCAATCAGGTTGGCTAAACTCATTTTCACTCATCACTTTATGGATGGTCGTTAGTTTAGCAGAGCTATCATGAAATTATGTAGTTTAAGCTCATGATCAAGTCGTGAATTGACGCTTTACTCTGGATCGAAGATCGAGAAATATTGAAGATAAAAGATTCAACCTCTATAAAAAACAATCAAAATTTACTCGATCTAGAAACACTATAGATTGATTAAGCGAGCCACATTTTCACAACAACGCTGTAAATTTTTCTCACCTTGCTTCAATGCTGTTTGTAAGTCACAAGCACCATCAACTATTGCAAAAATTGCAGTGAAACCCTCAGTGTATAACTCCTCAATTCCTTGCCCCACGTACCCAGCAAAAGCAATCACTGGTTTATTCAACTTCTTAGCAACTTGCGCCACTCCAAAAGGGGTTTTACCGAACTTGGTCTGAAAATCCATACCACCTTCTCCAGTCAAAACATAATCAGCTTTCGCAACTTTTTCAGCGAGTTGAGTTTCTTCAATCACAAGCTCAACGCCTGAACGTATTTTCGCACCTGTAAATACCATCAGACCAAAACCTAAACCACCTGCTGCACCCGCCCCCTGTACATCGGCAACATCGACATTTAATTGATGTTTTACCAACTCCGCAAAATATTTTAAATTTTGATCAAGTTTTTCAACCATCTTTGGTGTTGCTCCTTTTTGTGGGGCAAACACATAAGAAGCGCCAGACGCTCCACACAAAGGATTAGTCACATCACTGGCAATGATAATCTCGGTCTGCTTTAAACGATGGTCCAATTGCGAAATATCAATGCTCTCAATTTGCTCCAGTTGCCCACCACCAACATTCACAATGTGCAAATTCTTATCTAAAAATTTTACTCCCAATGCTTGTGCCATTCCTGCACCTGCATCGTTGGTGACACTGCCCCCTAAACCGATAATGATTTTAGACACACCCAACCCTAATGCTGCTTTGATCATTTCACCTGTACCCATAGTTGTTGTCACTAAAGGATTACGTTGGGATTTTTCGATCAAGTGAATACCATTCGCCATCGCCATTTCAATAACGGCTGTTTTGCCATCATCAATTAAACCTAAATAGCTTTGAACATTTTGACCGATCAAAGGACCTGTGACTTCAAAATGTACTTTACGACCATCCCGAGCAGCGACTAAAGCATCAACGGTTCCTTCACCACCGTCAGCCATAGGTACATGAATAAACTGCGCATTAGCAATGACTTTTTCAATGCCGCGTTGCATTGCAAAACAGGCTTGTTCAGCCGTCATACTTTCTTTAAATGAGTCTGGAGCAAGAACAAAAACTTTAGTCATGAGAAAATTTATTTTGGTGATATTCAAAAAATAACATAACGATTTTTTTATAGCGAATAAACTGTAAAGTGAAAAAATTAACACTCAAGAAATAATCATTATGCAACGTATAAATCTCGGTAGAACTGCCCCTGAACTCTATAAAACGGTCATCGAACTTGAAAACTTATCGATGCAAAAAGTTCAACAAGCTGGGCTAGATATAGGTTTTTCACATTTACTGAAATTACGCGCTTCTCAAATCAACCAATGTGCTTTTTGTGTGCGCATGCATACCCAAGATGCAGTTAAAGCAGGTGAGACGACTGATCGTATCGCCCTGATCAGTGCTTGGCGTGAAAGCGAATACTTTAATCAAAAAGAACGTGCAGCGTTAATTTTAATTGAAGAAATCACATTGCTTGCCCAGCATCATTTTCCTGACCAAGCTTATGAGCAGGCAGCGCAACATTTATCCAGTGCTGAAATTACTGCAATTGAATGGATTGGGATAGTGATTAACACATGGAATCGCATTGCTATTTCTAGTCAATATCGTGTTGCGCCTGAATAAGCCAACAACATTTGTGTTAGATCTGATGTTTGATCAAGATCAAATTTCATCAACTGAAACTGCAAAATAAAAACGCCCGATGTAACACATCAGGCGTTTTTTTATTATTGATCTATTTTAGAAGCAAAGATTAAATTAGTGACTTGCAGGAGGAATCTGCTTAATTGCTGCGGCAAAAGTCAGGTAATTCACTCCTTGAAATAAAATATCTACGCCTAAGAATAATCCAAGTACCCAAAAAGGAGCATCTGGTGAAGCCAAAATAATTGCCCCAGTTGCCAAAGTTAATAAACCTGAAAATAATGTCCATCCCCATCCAGACATTGGCTTGAGCATAAAAGCATTAAAAATACGAATAAAACCACCAATCAATAAAGCAATTGCCAGAAGATTGGTAAGCACCACTGCGGTAGTCACGGGTGACTTAAATGCATAATATCCAGCAACCAGATACAGCACACCAAACAATGCCCAAAGCCAGCGGAACCCGCCATCAAAAATTTTAAATGCTGCGATAAGATGCAAAACCCCACCAATCATCATCAACGCACCAAACAGTACGACAACTGTAAGTGTTGCCATACCCAATGAAGCCAATAAGACCAATCCAAAGATGACCAACAATGCCCCAAGTAAAAGATACCATTTGCGGTTTTCATGGAGTTGGTGACGAACTAAATCATTTCCGACTGTACGCATATTCTTCTCTTGTTTGTTATTCATTGATTTGATTGTTGATCTAATTCAGCATCTTGTCTGTATAAAATCTGCATCTAAAGCATATAAAATATTGCCTTTATACGAAATCAACAAAATAACAGCATTCCCTAGATACTATTTTACCCACCCCATCTCTTGTGCAGTTAAGCGACTGATCATGGTATCTTCCAAATGTTCAGGGGTTTTACTTTTGCTTTGGGAAAGTGGAATATAACCGCCCATAATTTCTGCGCGCTGTTGCGGGTAAAGAGGTTGTTGCTCAGGATTTGCATAACCTGTTGGATAAAGAGGCTGCCCTGTCGATAAATCATATTTATCTTGCGCACCAAAGGTATGTAATAACTCATGTACTAAGACAACTTGATTACTTGCACTTTGCTTTGGTGAGGCAAATAAGTTGACTGAGCCAATACGCCCACGTTCTAAGGCAGTTGAGTGCTTTAAAACTTTCTGTAACTTTGGATCATAATAATTCAAATACAAGGTCACAGATGGCGTTCCATCTGCTCCTTGATGTTGGTTCCATGCATAGAACCTGAACTTTAGACTCCATATTATCGTATTCAATATACTTGAAGATTTAGGAAACTTTGGCGGCAGAGTATTTAATTCACGCCCAAGCTGAAAATGAAAAGATAGCGCTTGACCACGGAAAAGTTGAGATTGCTGCGCCAAATAATGCGTCATCTCTTGTAAATCATCGACAGAAATTTGCTGTATATAATGAGACGTGGAGACTTGTCCATCTGCATTGATCGGATGGAGTAAAACCACAATCGGTTTTGTCCAATCTTGATTCATATCTCGCCAAGCATTCATTCCTACAATAAGCAGAATGATCAATAAAATTGCAATTCGAAGTTTTTTCCACATTGAATTTAGCTCTGTTTTTTACGCTTTTTAAGAAACATTTGACTCCCCTCTATTTTAGTTTCAAAGACTTCCACAGCTTTTATCAGTCCTGATAACTTCGTATAACCATAATCACGAGTATCAAAATCTGGCTTTACTGTACTTAAATAGGTACCAATAGAACCTAGATATGCCCAACCGTTGTCATCTGAGTTGTCTTTTACCGCCTTATAAATCAAATTTAAAGTGGCTTTATCAATGGGTGTTTTCGTTTCTTCTTTATCGATTGGAGAAGGTTTTTTGGTATCTTCATTATTTTTAGTTTCAGTACTTTGTTTTTCTTCTTCTTTCTCTTCAGCAATCAAGTTTTCAATCGAAATAAATTTATCACAGGCTTTTTTAAATGGCTCAGGTGTTTTCTTACGCCCAAAACCATAAACAACTAAACCACTTTCCCTTATTCTTGAAGCCAAAGGGGTAAAATCACTATCACTAGACACAATACAAAAGCCATCCAATGCACCACCATATAATAAATCCATCGCATCGATGATCAAAATCATATCTGTAGCATCTTTACCGCTGGTATATGCAAATTGCTGTACAGGGGTAATCGCATGCGGCAATAAGACTTCTCTCCATTTTTTTAGAGAATCACTGCTCCAATCTCCATAAACACGCTTTACACTGGCAATCCCATATTTTGCCACTTCCTCCAATACCGACGAAATTGAGTTCACAGATGAATTATCAGCATCAATTAAAACCGCAAATTTTTTAGTATTTTCCACAATATCCCCAATTTTTAGTTTTTTATTCATTCATTTATCATACCGCTTCCCATAATAATTGATATAAAAAATGCCCACTTTTGTGAGCATTTTTATGAGTAATTAAAACTTAGGCTTCAACCCATTTTCCATCTTGGTAAACCAAGGACCACTTGGTTTGTTTACCTTCAGGTGTTTCCGAACCAATATACTGTGCTTGATTCTTACGACTGAATTTCACCAATGTCGGATTTCCATCTGGGTCTTGATCGGGTGCTTGCAAAATAAATTGATATTTTGGATCGAGTTGATCTGCAACAGAACGCAATTCAGCAACCTTGGGTGCACGTGTTTCACGTACTTTCGGGAACTTACTTGCAGCCAAGAATAGACCCGCAGCACCATCACGAAGAACAAAGAAGTCATCATGTTTGGTTGAACGTAAATGTTCCATTTTGATTGGATCTACACGTGGTGGCGCAGGTTGACCATTCTTCAATACTTTACGGGTATTATCACAGCTCATACAGGCAAAATAAGGACCAAACCGACCATTTTTTAACTGCATTTCACCATCACACTTGTCACAAGGAATGGTTGGACCATCATAGCCCTTGATTTTGAACTCACCTTCTTCAAGTTCATAACCATCACAGTCTGGATTGTTTCCACAGATATGCAGTTTTCGACCACCATCAATGACATAGCTGTCCATTGCAGTACCACAAATTGGACAGCGTTTTTTCGACATCAAATCGGCAGTTTCAGCACCATCATCATCGGAAAGTGCTGCCAGTGATTCGACAGGCGTTAGATTCAACGTGCCCTTACAACGTTCTTTTGGAGGTAAGTTGTAACCTGAACACCCCAGAAAGACACCTGTCGTCCCTGTACGAATCTGCATTGGGCGTTCGCATTCTTTACAGTGTACCGCCTCAACTTCTACAGGTAAGTTACGGCGCATGCCATTCTCACCTTGAGCTGTGGTTAAACGCTTTTTAAAATCGCCATAGAAACTATCAAGAAGCTCTTTCCAATTACGTTCGCCATCTGCAACTTTATCCAACTGACCTTCTAAATCCGCTGTAAAAGCGTAATTCATTAGATTGTTAAAGTTCTCATCCAAACGGTCTGTGACAATTTCACCCATCTTCTCAGCGAAAAGACGGCGGTTGTCTAACTTGACATAGCCTCGATCTTGAATCGTCGAAATAATCGCAGCATATGTCGATGGTCGACCGATACCCCGTTTTTCCAATTCTTTGACCAATGATGCTTCAGTAAAACGTGCAGGTGGTTTAGTGAAATGTTGAGAAGGATCAAGTTTCTCAAGTTTTAAAATTTCACCCACTTTTACGGCTGGTAATAGAACATCATCATCAGATTTGTTTTGACCACGAACTTTGGTAAAACCATCAAAAACTAGAGTACGACCTTTGGCTTTGAGCTCTACGCCATTGGCATCCACTAAAATTGTTGAAGATAAATACTCTGCAGGTGTCATTTGACATGCCACAAATTGACGCCAAATTAAATCATATAAACGTTGTGCATCACGCTCAACGCCAGCCAAGCTGTCGCCTTTTAATCCAACGTTTGAAGGACGAATTGCTTCATGGGCTTCTTGTGCATTTGCCTTGTTGCCATAGCGATTGGCTTTTGCAGGTAAATATTTCGCACCAAACTCTGTTTCAATGTGCTGCCGCACCATACTGACTGCATCATCACTTAAAAATGTTGAGTCAGTACGCATATAGGTAATAAAACCAGCTTCATATAAACGTTGTGCAAGCATCATGGTTTTCTTTACTGAGAAACCTAAGCGTGTACTTGCCGCTTGTTGTAGCGTTGAAGTGATATATGGCGCACTTGGATTAACCTTAGTCGGTTTATCTTCACGAGTGGCAACTTTATATTCAGCATCTTTTAAAATTTTCAACAAAGCATCAGTTTGCGCTTTATTCTGTAATTTTAATGTCTTACCAGCTTGCTTCACTGCTTCTAGGCGAATCTCATCTTTTTGAGATTTAGTGTCTGCAAAAACTTGCCAATATTCTTCAGGAATAAAGGCACGAATTTCACGTTCACGTTCCACCACCAATTTCACAGCTACAGATTGCACGCGACCCGCAGATAAACCACGTGCAATTTTTTCCCATAACAATGGTGAAACCATAAAGCCAACAACTCGGTCTAGAAAACGACGAGCTTGCTGCGCATTGACTCGGTTTAAATCTAGACGTGTCGGCTGTTTAAATGCTTCTTGGATGGCATTTTTGGTAATTTCATTGAAAACCACACGATGGTAACGGCTATCATCCCCACCAATGACTTCTCTCAAATGCCAAGCAATTGCTTCCCCTTCTCTATCCAAATCCGTTGCGAGATAGATTTCATCTGCATCTTTGGCAAGCTTTTTGAGTTCGGCAACAACATTCTCTTTGCCGGGAAGGACTTCATACTTAGCTTTCCAACCATGTTCTGGATCAACACCCATACGATTGACGAGTGCGGATTGTGCCTTTTCAGCCTTCTGATCTTCCGTCAACTTGGTGCGTGTTGCTGGCTTTTTTTCTGCTGTTTTACTTGAGCCGCCTGTAGGTAAATCACGGACATGACCTACGGATGACTTTACAATGTAATTTGAGCCTAAATATTTATTAATCGTTTTCGCTTTTGCAGGCGACTCCACAATCACTAATGCACGCTTTTTTCCAGCATCAGGAGATTTTGCTGTAGTGCTTTTGGATGTGGACCGAGGAGCGTTCGCCATAATAAACCACTGTTCCTATTATTAAGTTAAATTTCAGCCAATTTGAGTAAATATGCTTTCATATCATCAAGTTGTGTTGCTCTTAGGTCAGATTCTTCATCCCAATATAGCCCTACACAATTTGCCTGCATATCAATAGCATAAATCCCCTTTAATGCAATGGGAAAATCTTTAAATTTCGCATCACCTTGAATCACGTGAAGCTTTTCATCTTCGACACATGCACGCATCAGCGCTAAACGTGCATCAGGAATAAGTACACTATAATAAGCCACCATACTTGCACGAGATTCTGTTGCCATTGGGATTTTAGTCCATTCTGGCGCAGCCACCAAACGCGGATGTAAACCCATCTTTCGGGCTTTTTCACGCATTAAACCTAATGCCTTTTCTCTTGGGCTTACGCGTAAGCCAAAAATTGAGCCCAATACAAAAACAACGATTACGAGCGCAACCCAAAGACCAGTGTGTTCCATAGTTCACCTTTAAATTCCTATATTAGAGTTGCATAAGCTGAATATAAAACGCAAGTTTAAAATTAAAATTACAACGAATCTGTAATTTTAAAGTCAGTTTAATGTCTTATTTTTCATCTCTATTTTTTTCGTAAAACGTCATCCAATCACCCAATGAGCGAATCGAACTTTCCAAAGATTTTCCCAATGCAGTAATTTGATATTCTACACGTGGAGGTACTTCTGGATAAATCTGTTTGGAGATCAGTTGGCATTCTTCTAAAAGCTTTAACTGTTTTGAAAGTTCCTTTTGAGGAATCGGTGCTAAAGCCTTTTGTAATTGATTAAATCGCACAGGATGTTGAGCTTGTATAAGATGATAAACAATCGGCAAGACCCATTTGCCTGAAAATATCGCAACGAATCGCATAATTGAACAGTTTTGCTCATATTGCACAGTTGTCATTTTTCACCTTACATAAAGCTACAATTTATAAAAGCTGATTTCAGCCTATTTCAAACCCAACAGCGACTTAGTTACCATTTGGTAAGTTCTTACATCTGCGCATAAATTTTCACAATATACGTGTTTCTTAATGACATTATAGTGAAAAAATGAGATTAAAAGACAAGACTGTTTTAATCACAGGTGCAACCAGTGGAATTGGCTTTGCTGCCGCACAACGAGCCATTGAAGAAGGTGCACGAGTAGTCTTTACTGGACGGAATATCAATCAAATTGCACAAGTTCAACAGCAATTAGGATCGCAAAGTTTCGGTTTTACATGTGACCATGCTGACTTAAATTCACAGCATGATTTTCTCAAAAAATTACAGCAATTATCCTTTATCTTTGATGTGATTTATATCAATGCAGGCAATGTGAACCATCAACGTTTTGGGCAATGGAGCGTTGAACAATTTGATGAGGTGTTAAATACCAATCTAAAAGGTCCTTTCTTTTTGATTCAAAGCCTTCTTCCCATGATTAATCCAAACAGTTCAGTAATTTTATGTGGTTCAACCAGCATTCATATCGCATTAGAAAAAAGCAGTGTGTATGCTGCTTCAAAGATCGCCTTACGCTCCTTGGTCAAAACACTTTCAAGGGAACTGTTAAATCATAAAATACGCTTTAATCTGCTTTCTCCTGGACCGACATTTACACCTGCACTGAATAAAGTCGCAGACAGCCCTGCTGAAGTTGAACAGCTCAAAACCAGTATTGAAAATTTAGTCCCACTACAAAGACTTGCCACAGCAACAGAAATTGCCAACGCCTTTATTTATCTTGCTTCTGATGAGTCTCGTTTTGTTGTTGGAACAGAACTATTGATAGATGGTGGTGTTGCCAACTTGTAAAGCATTTAAATCAAAAAATCTGAAAGTAGATCAGAGATATCTTGGAGTGTTTCTCTCATCTACTTGAACAGCATTAATTCAAATACATTTCATGACTGTAGACCACTTCATGCCCATTCCAATAAATATAGCCTTTTTCAATCAACTCTTTAAGCAATAAACGAACATCAGATTTAGGGAACATTTTTTCCAATAGATCGCGCAATGCATAAATATCTTTGGGTTTCGATGTTTTTAAATCATTCAGTTTATGAATCACTTCAATTTGAACAGGATCAATCTGCTCAAAGTTTTTAAACAGCACCTGTTGTACAGCTTCAAGTGATTCCTGATCATCTATTTCTTGGATAACCTGTTGCGGATGCGCATGTAAGCTTTCTAAAATTTGATCAATTTTATGTAATTTAATATGCGATTGTTTGTCCAGCTGTTGATCAGCTTGGTCATGAGAAGTTGAATTTTCTATATCGAGACTGATCCACTGTTTTAAGACCTTTTTCCGATAAGAAATTTGTTCATCAAGGCATTTCACAATTCTTAAATTAATCAGCATTCCTACAAGATGCTGTGCTTTTTCTGGTACAATCTGCAATGTATTGGCAACAGAGTTGCGTAATTTTTCAATTGTATTCGGCTTTCCTGTCATCTTTGCTAAAGCATCACAATACTTTTTAACCATTTGTAAATACGGTTTATTTTGAATTGTTTCAAGACTTGGAAGCTGTCGTTTTTGACTTGGCAATTGACCAGTCGGATCAATTTGAACAAGACGGCAATCGAGATGTACATTACGGATAATATCCAACAACACCGTACAAGTGGATGTGGCAGAAATAATTTCGATCTGTGTATCTGGTGTTAAGAGTGCCAATAATTGCCCTGCAATCACGGCATACTCATATTCTTTTTGAGCCGCTTGAGGAACGTCTAAAATCACCACTTGACCACTGTTGATCCAACTGGAAAGCGCTGTGAGATCAGTCAGTGAATAATGAAAATGCCCAGTACAATTAAAAAGATATAATGTAGCGTAATGCTCAACCATTTTACCCAGCATTGGTGCTGTAGGCATATTATTTTCAAGGTCAAAAAGAACAACTGTATCCGGCATGGTCAAAAGTTTGCAATTAAACAGTGGCGTGCATTACAGCGGGCTTTCAGTAAAAGGTCAAATAAAATTGGAAATTTAACTATAAATTTCCAATTTTTACGCTCAGGTTAAATTGCACATGTCTAAAGACTATTGAATACTGGCAATCACATGATCAGCCTGACAAGTTGTCCCCACGTTTGCCGATATTTGTATTTGACCACTTTGGTGTGCGAGCACTTGAACTTCCATTTTCATGGCTTCCATAATCGCTACTACTTGCCCTTCAGTGACGTGCTCGCCTGTTTGAACTTTCCATGCCACGATTGCGCCATTAATGGGTGCAAGCAAATGCTCAGGTAGAGTCTCAAAGGATGTTTTTTGTTCTACATGTTGACTCGTTGGCATAATATTTTGGGCAAACAGCCCCGCAGGCAGTCCCAAACGGTGTAATTTCCCATCAATTTCGATATAGCTCAAAGTCATCGCTTGCTGATGTTGAGGAATACTTCGCTGCGTCGGTTTTAATACCTGCTTAAAGTCATTTTCAATCCACCGAGTATGGACTTTAAATTCTTCAGTAAAATCAGGCTCATTCAATACAGCACGATGAAAATCAAGAACAGAAGCAACACCTTCGATTTTAAATTGCTTTAATGCACGTTTTGCACGTGCAATTGCGATCTCACGGGTTGAGCCTGTCACAATGAGCTTCGCCATCAAAGAATCAAAGTGGCTTGAAACCAACGAGCCTGTACGCACCCCTGTATCAACACGTACACCATGACCAAAAGGTGCTTCAAATAGACTCAATGTGCCAAATGCAGGAATAAAGCCACGACTTGGGTCTTCCGCATTAATCCGGAACTCAATAGCATGCCCAAGTGCCTTTGGTGTATCTTGAATAGACAGTTCTTCACCTAATGCAACTCGGATTTGTTCAACCACCAAGTCTACCTGTGCTGTTTCTTCAGTCACAGGATGTTCGACTTGCAAACGCGTATTTACTTCAAGAAAAGACAATCTACCATTTTGGCTCAACAAATATTCAACTGTTCCTGCTCCGACATATTGTGCTGCCTGACAAATATTTTTTGCAGAACTAAGGATATCTTGATAAATCTCATCACTGATAAATGGCGCAGGAGATTCTTCGACCAGTTTTTGATTACGGCGTTGTAGAGAACAATCTCGTGTCCCCAACACCACCACATGTCCATGCTGATCAGCGATCACCTGTGCTTCTACATGACGAGGATTATCTAAATATTGCTCAACAAAGCACTCACCACGACCAAATGCAGCCTTGGCTTCTCGAACCGCAGACTCATAGAGTTCTTTCACTTCTTCAAGTTTCCAAACCACTTTTAGACCACGACCACCGCCACCGAAAGCAGCTTTAATTGCAATAGGCAAACCATGCTGTTTGGCAAAGGTTAATGCTTCTTCTGCATTGTTCAAAGGATCTTGTGTACCTTGAACCAGAGGTGCGCCGACTGAAGCTGCGATTTTACGTGCTTCAATTTTATCTCCTAATTTTTGAATCGCAGTTGGAGATGGACCTATCCACTTTAAACCAGCATCAATCACTGCTTGAGCGAACTCTGCACGTTCTGATAAAAAACCATAACCAGGATGCACCATCGTGGCTTTAGATTTCTTAGCAACATCAATGATGGCATCGATATTTAAATAGGTTTCTTTAGCGGTTGCCCCCGCTAAACCCCATGCCTCATCTGCAAGCTCGACATGTAAGCTGCCGATGTCATCATCTGCATACATGGCAATAGATGTGATACCCATATCACGACACGCTTGAATAATACGTACAGCAATTTCGCCACGGTTGGCGATTAATAGTTTTTCATTGGCATAATTTTGCTTGTTCATTTCAATTCTCTATCTCTACAAATTCGGCAATTTTTCTAAACTTGACATGGCAATCTGCAGGTATTTGCGCCACCAGATTCCAATGGTGTTTAGCAACCGAGGCAATCACGGGATAACCACCAGTAAGTGGGTGATCGTTCATAAACAAGACCGGCTGACCATTTGGTGGAATTTGTAAAGCGCCAATACAGGTACCTTCACTTTCCAACTCATGGGTCACTTTACGGTTGAGTGGTTGTTTACCCAACAAGCGCAAACCAACACGGTTACTTTCATTGGTGACTAACCAGGATTGATTGCACAGTTTCTCAATACTGTCTTGATCGAACCAATCCGTGCGGGGTCCCATCACAATATCCAGTTCAACCGTGTCGCCAAGTTGAGGGAGATTGGCTTTTGCCACGTCATTGATCGTGATATTGGATGGGACAACTTGACCTTGGTAAAGCACATCCCCCACTTTTAAGGGATGTGGACCAAGAATTGCTAAACTGTCAAAAGAACAGCTATTTAAAACAGGCTGAATGTCGAAACCACCACGAACTGCAAGATAATTTCGTAGTCCAGCACGAGGAGTTTGTATGTGAAACTCATCACCACAATCTAATGCGATGGGTTGATAACACTCAAAATCAGCGTTTTGACCATCTGCAAATTTCACATGAATATTTGAAATTGCACCCGCCACAGCAATAACCGCTGAATGTTGCATTTTTGCTTTTAAACCGCCATTTAAAATCTCAATTACGGGTGTGTCAGTTGGATTACCCACAATTCGATTGGCACTGTGCATAGAATCAATATCCATCGCACCTGCTGTCCCAACACCAATACTGGTCTGTTGAAAGCGGCCTTCATCTTGAATCGAAGTTTGCAATCCAGATGCAGTCAGTTTAAATAATGGTAATTTTGAACCATTGTCTTGCACCGAGGTGATCTGTTTTGGTACATCTACAGAAATAGGATGACGTGTCACATCTTCAAAATTTACAGTCATTCCGGGTCTTAACAGTGCAGGATTCGAGCGTTCCAAATCCCACATTTTTTCAGTTGTTGTACCAATCAATTGCCAACCGCCAGGGCTATCCTTCGGATAAATGCCTGAATATTGACCTGCTAACCCTAGAGAGCCTGATGGAATTTTTTTACGGGGCGTTTTTAAACGCGGAATATCCGTAAACGGCTGGTCAGGACTATTCATATAGGCAAAACCAGGCGCAAAACCAATAAATGCGACATCCCAAGTACTTTGATGATGTTTACGAATCAAATCTGCGACAGATAAGCCCTGTAACTCTGCCACTTGTGCTAAATCTTCACCATCATAACGAATGGGAATAATCACTTGCTGGCAATGTCGCTGAATATCTAAATCTATATTTAAGCTACCGATTAAAGTCGATAAGGTTTTGAAGTCAGTGTTGATCTCATCAAAAAACACCAAAATCGTCTTTGCAGCAGGAATTAAATCTTTGATTCCTTTCAAGTGTAAATTTTGCAATTTGCTGTATAAAGCCAAAGTTTCTTGCAAACTGGCAAGTTCAATCAAGAAACTATCGGAATTTACTGATAAAAATCGCATTTACTGATCCTTTCTTTTTTAACCCATCCAGACACGATCTGGAATGTCGGTAATCAACATGTGTCCCGGTGCATGACTAATTGCAAATGGAATCTTTGAGTTCATTACAGCTGCTTGAGGTGTTACACCACACGCCCAAAACACAGCAATCTCGCCCTGTTCAATACGAGATGCTTCACCAAAATCAGGTTGATTAATATCTTGAATACCTAAACTTTCAGGATGTCCAATATGCACAGGTGCACCATGCACACTTGGCATACGTGCGGTAATTTTCACAGCTTCTGAAACTTGATCTGCAGGAATTGGTCGCATGGAAACCACCATATTTCCTGAAATACGCCCTGCTGGTTCGCAACTAATGTTGCTCAAATACATGGGTACATTGGTTTTATCATGAATATGACGGACTTCTATACCAGCATCTTGCAATGCCGTTTCAAAAGAAAAGCTACAACCAATTAAAAATGTCACCAAATCTGGATGATCATTGTAAATCTCAGTTGCATCGGTCACTTCATCGACCATTTCACCATCTTTCCAAATTCGATAGCGTGGAAAATCGGTTCGAATATCTGCATCCAATGCCAATTTTGTGGCATAAACACCTTCTTCTAGAACATCGAGAACAGGACAACTTTGAGGATTACGGTGCGCATATAATAAGAAATCATAAGCCCAATCTTTGGGTACAGAAATCATATTCACTTGGGTCATACCCGGTGCCATACCAGCCGTAGGTCGATCAAAACCTGCACGAATTTGCTGTCTTGCTTGTTGGGTCACTTTTAACTTTTCTGGGTCTACTTTGATATTTTTCAACATGTGTATCTTCCTTTATCCACAAAATGAACGAACCTGAATATCATTTTTTAACAGTTCAGCTTTAATCGCAGCAGACATTTCTAAAGCACCAGCCGTATCACCATGCAAACAAATCGTATCGGCTTGGATCGGGGTAAATACCCCATCAATGGATTCAACTCCACCGTTTTTCAGCATAGACACCACGCGTTGAGCGACAAAATCAGCATCATGCAGCACTGCACCTTGCAAACGGCGTGAAACCAATGAACCATCTCGGTTATAAGCTCGATCTGCAAATGCTTCAGAAACCACTGTTAGCCCTGCTTGACGCGCCTGATCGACCAGATTAGACCCCGCTAAAGCGACCAATACCAACTTGGGGTTATACATTTTTATCGCTGCAATGACGGCTTCAGCCTGAACTGCATCTTTGGCAATCGTGTTATAAAGTGCACCATGTGGTTTAACATAGCTCACTGCCGAACCAGCCACTTTGGCAAGCCCATCCAATGCAGAAATTTGGTAGAGCACATCAGCAATCAGCTCATCCTGAGACAAATCCATATTGCGACGACCAAACCCAACTAAATCAGGATAAGCAACATGCGCACCGATACACACATTTAATCGCACAGCCTGCTTTAATGTTTGTAATATCCCTAATGGATCACCTGCATGAAAACCGCAAGCAATATTGGCACTACTGACCACAGGCAAAATTTGCTCATCATTGCCCATTTTCCATGAACCGAAACTTTCACCCAAGTCACTATTTAAATCGACAAACATCAGCGTACTTCCTTTTTAATTGAGTGTTAGATTGATTACAGTTTAGTGAGATAATTAAATACTGTTGTGAATGACATATATCCCATCCACCATGTCAGTAAGCAGGTCAGCACACCTAAAATCAATAACCATTTTGGATAGTTATAATTGCCCATGAGGTCTTTACGACATGCAGCGACATAGACAAAAATTGTCAAACCAATCGGTAAAACCAGCCCATTAAAACCACCGACAAAGATCAATAATCCAGCTGGTGTTGCACCTAAAACTACATACAACAGTAATGCCAAAGAAATAAAGCTGATGGTGATATAGTTGGTTTGTTTAGCATTTAGATTCTTTTTAAAAGCTGAAATAAATGAAACTGATGTATAAGCTGCACCGATGGTACTACTGATCCCTGCTGCCCAAAAAATCAAACCAAACAGTTTATACCCAAAAGTACCTGCGGCATATTGAAATGCTTGTGCTGCAGGATTGGCATCATGGCTGGCTAGATCAATTGTTGCACCACTGACCACCACACCTAAAAACGCCAAGAACAAAACATAGCGCATGATCCCAACAACCACGATCCCTTTGGTTGCTGCCTTTGCGACTTCATCAATGTTTTCTGGCCCAACAGCACCCTTATCGAGTAAACGGTGTGCACCTGCATAGCAGATATAGCCTCCGACGGTTCCACCGACAATCGTGGTGATAATCGCAAAATCAATTTGGTCAGGCGCAAAAGTTTGTTGAACAGCTTGTCCCACGGGTGGCATGACAATAAAGGCGACAATGACAATTAGAATAATTTTGAGCAAACCCAAAACAATCATACTTTTGTCCATCACCAGTGTGGCTTTTCTGGAAGCAAAAATAAGAATAGCCAATGCACCACTGAGTACACCACCGACTTTGGTGTCTAAACCAAATAAGGCATTTAAGCCAAGCGCTGCACCTGCAATGTTCCCGATACTAAAGAAGAAGCCACCAAGAATGACCAAAAATGCAAGTAAATAACCACTGCCAGGTAAAGCCTTATTGGCAATATCAGAGGCTCGCATCTGAGTTAGGGTCACCACACGCCAAATATTTTGTTGAACCACATAATCAATCAGAATAGAAATCAAGATCGCAAAGCCAAATGCTGCACCTAATTTCACTGTAAATACAGCAGTTTGTGTAAGGAACCCCGGACCCATTGCAGAAGTTGCCATCATAAATATCGATGCAACAATTGCCCATTGACGGTCAGATAATATAGAAGATTTCAATAAAGACATGTATGCGTTCCTCATCCATTTGAGCTTAATCAACGCTATTTCAAGTTAAACAAAGAACATCAATTTTTCTGAAAATATGAAATTCTTTTATCCTTTAAATCTTGAAGATTTTTTTGGTAGTGCCCTACCAAATCTATATTTGAAATAAAAGCATAGGAAATGAGCCAGAACAATCAGCCAAAAAGATTAGCAATAAAATTTTAAAATATTGAATTTAATATGTTTTATTTTAATAATATCATTTTAATAATGATTCATTATAGATAACGATAAGTTCTAATTATCAATAATGTGACAATTTTGGAACTTTAAAAGATCAAATTATGAATCAAAAATAAAGTACAACAGTAATAATTACTTAATTTTTAATTTTATCATTCAACTTTTTCATTGCTTTATCGGAGATTAACACCGCCAAATCCGTTAGTTTTTCCTTTAGAGCAGTATTATTTCCCTGAGTATAAATTGCAGTGAAATGAAAAGTCTTGAGCTGAATCGGGGTATCCAATATCTCTAAGCGACCATCTAAAATTTCCTTGAGTGCAGTCAATTTAGGGACAACAGCTATCCCTAAACCTTGTTCAGCTAAACGTAATAAGGTTGCCAATGAATAACTGGTAATTGAAAGTGGCTCATCTATTGCCTGTTCTTTCATTCGAGCTTTGAGTTCTTTATATGGATAAGTAATTCTTGGATAAGTCAAAATAGTATGCGACATCAATGTACGAAATGACATTTGTCCGATGCCTCCTTTAAAGGAAGGGGATGCTAAAAAACTTAATTCAAAATCACACAGTGAACGTTCAATACATTCAAAGGGTAAAGTCGGTCCAAGCAAAAAAGCCATATCCAAATCCCCTACGCGTACACCTTCTTGCAGATCAGGAGTCAAACTCACCACGATTTCGATAGAAACTTTAGGAAACTCTTTTTGGACTTGCTCCATATATTCCACTAACCATGTGTGTACGATGGTTTCAGAGACACCTAAACGAATTGTACCCGTTAAATATTGGCTTTCAGTAAGCTCAGCAACCAGATCTGTTTCAAGCCGCATAAATTTTTCAGCATACTTGAATAATGTGGTTCCCTTATGGGTGGCTTTGATTTGACGAGAACTACGATCCAGTACTTTAAAGCCAAGATCATTTTCAATCGCAGTAATTTTTTGTGAAATTGCGGGTTGTGTAGTTTGAAGTTTGGTCGCTGCTTTATTAAAACTTTTTAAAGTCACCACCCAATAAAATGCTTCAAGGTTTTTTAAGTTCATGATCCATCTTGACCTTATCTATGAATGATGACGGTATGCAAATCCTTTGCCAGCGTAACGGATAATTGTGTAAATGCATAAGCAGTTTAAATCATGCCAGCAACATTCAAATTACATTTTATCTCCTCAGTAATGCGGTGGACGATTGGTCATTGGATCAAAAGCAGCAATACCTTCTGACAAATCAGCGGACTCTACACGTTGATAAAGTAATTGCATTTGTTTTTTTAAATCAGCAATTTCCAAGCTCTGTTGCACAACTTGATCATTTAATTGTTCGACTAAATCATCTAAAAATGCAATTCGGACTTGCAAATCTTCGATAGGTGCGGAAAATGACGCCTGATCATCAAGATTTTTATGTTTAGTCATTTTTAGTCCTCACTGTGGGATGTTTAGGAAACCGTATGGCCTATATTACTATAAGGGATGTCCAACTTGCGTTTGGTGGACCTGCCCTGCTCGATGGCGCAAACTTCAATTTAGAACGTGGCGAACGAGTCTGTTTGATTGGCCGTAACGGTGAAGGTAAGTCTACTTTACTCAAACTGATTGAGGGAAGTTTATTACCCGATCAAGGTGAAATTGCCTTACAAAACGGAATCACCATTTCTATGCTTGCTCAGGATGTCCCTATGGACTCTGGCAAGGTTGCGGATATTGTCGCTGAGGGTGCAGGTGAAGCTGCTCAAGTCCTCAAAGAATACCACGAAGCGAGTGATGCTTGTGTATTAGGTGATATGGATGCTTGTGACCGTATGGGCAACTTGCAACATAAGCTTGACCTACTTGATGGCTGGGCTTTAGAAACCAAAGTCAATGCTATTCTCAGTAAAATGGGCTTAGATCCAGAAGCTGATTTGGCAGATTTATCTGGTGGTCGTAAACGCCGTGTTTTATTAGCACGTGCTTTGCTTACTCAACCTGATGTTTTATTGCTTGATGAGCCGACTAACCATTTAGACGTTGAAAGTATCGAATGGTTAGAAAAGTTCTTACTCGACCAGAACAACCTCACGCTGTTATTTATTTCGCATGACCGTGCTTTTGTCGACAGTATTGCAACTCGTATCGTTGAATTAGATCGTGGTATTTTACGCAGTTATGAAGGCAACTATTCAAGATATCTCGACTTAAAAGCCCAACAAATGGAAGCAGAAGAAAAACAAAATGCTTTATTTGATAAAAAACTGGCTGAGGAAGAAGCTTGGATTCGTCAAGGTATTAAAGCACGACGTACCCGTAATGAAGGTCGTGTTCGTGCATTAAAAGATTTACGTGAACAGTCTAAAGCTCGTCGTTCGCAGCAAGGCAAAGTCAGTATGGCAACGCAAGAAGCCAATCGTTCAGGTAAGTTAGTCTTCGATATTGAACACTTACGTGTTGAATATGATGGTTACCCGATCATCAAAGATTTTTCTGCGTTGGTTCTGCGTGGTGATCGAATCGGTTTGGTGGGTGATAACGGTGTCGGTAAAACGACATTGGTAAAAGCCATACTGGGTGAACTTGAACATGGGGGTTCGGTTAAAACAGGTACACAACTTGAAGTGGCTTATTTTGATCAACTGCGTAATGCGCTAGACCTTGAAAAATCAGTCATGGCAAATGTGTCGGAAGGCTCAGACTTTGTGGATGTTAACGGTGGTCGCCGTCATATCTACAGCTATTTACAAGATTTCTTATTCTCTCCTGAGCGTGCACGCACACCCGTTAAAGCACTTTCGGGTGGCGAACGAAATCGTATTCTTCTGGCAAAACTATTGCTCAAACCATCCAATCTGATCGTCATGGATGAACCAACCAATGACTTGGATATGGTGACTTTAGAGCTTCTTGAAGAAATGCTCAGTGAATATAAAGGGACCTTGTTGTTGATCTCGCATGACCGTGCCTTTATGGACAATGTGGTGACATCGACTTGGGTATTTGATGGTAAAGGCAATATTGATGAATATATTGGTGGTTATCAAGATTACCTTGAGCAACGTCCTGATCAAAAAGTTGTAGACCAAAAGAGTGATGTAAAAAAAGCCATCGCCAAAGCTGAAGCAGCCTCAGTAGCCGTTGAAGCACCAGTCAAGAAAGTAAAGCTGAGTTATAAAGACCAACGCGCTTTAGAACAATTGCCTGCCGAAATTGAGGCATTGGAAAAAGAACAGTCTGAACTCTCAGAAAAACTCGCAGACGGTTCATGGTTTGTCACAGATGCCGATGCAGCAACACAAGCTTCTCAACGCTTGGCTGAAATCGATGATCTTCTGTTGGAAAAAATGGAGCGTTGGGATCAATTAGAAGAGATGACCAAAGGTTAATTTTTTATTGTTTCTTCCAAAAAACTCCGTAAATCTGCGGAGTTTTTTTATTGTAGCAATACTCTAAAAAATCAGCACAGTTTTCACTCTAGGTATTCCCATCAGGATAAATCGCTAGCATTCCTTGATAAGTATTAAGCGTATAGATCATCTAAAGCTTGGCGCTTTTCAGGACTATGTCCTGCAAAATATAAAAAATGTGCATGAAATTCAGCACCCGTAATAAATAAGGAGGGTTGATCTTTTTTATGTTCTAGCCACTGAAAATCTTTTAAATAAGGCTCTAAATCTGCATAGCTGTTGATCATTCTTTTACTCGTACAATCTCACTTACCAGATGCCATTTAATTTTCTTGGCTTGTTTTAAAACCATATGGTCGTAACATTCTAAAAAACGAGGGGCAATATCGCCTTTCAATAAAACTACATGTTGGCGGTAGTCAGAAAGGTAATTTTCTTCATAACTATTTATCGGATCTATTTCATACTTACCCCCACTATGTACTGGCTGACCATCTAAATCCAACTGTTCATCATAGCGGTAGACGCCATCAATCTCGCATGGTCGTCCAGATTCCAAGTAAATATTCTTTTTTTGGGGTTTACGCTCTTGATAATGCCCACGATCAGGGAAAATATCAGGCGCATCTAAACGTCGAATCCATTTACGACTTTCATCAACATCTAAAACTTGATAGTTATTACCCGTATCCCAACTAATATGCCAATATGCACCATTCCGTAAAGGGCGTAGTGCCTTATTGAGATTAAAATAACTGTCTAAAACAGGTTGATTGCTTGGCAGTAATTGAGGAAATTCTTCAAGTTGAAATAAAAAACCTTCTTGTTGTTGCTGTGGTTTTAAATTAAAGTGCTCACAATATTTTGGAAAAGTTTTAACTTCACAAATTCGTTGTACCAAGCTATGACTAATATAGGTCAGCCAATCAATACTTTTAATGCCATTTCGAATTTTACTTCTTTCACGAATACTAGCACCTTGATAAATCCCCCAAAAGCGTTCGCCTTGTGCCAATGAATAATCACCAACGCCCATTGGCTTAAAGGGTAAAACCCCTTGAAAACCAGCCACTGCATGATATACCCCAAGCTTATCAATACACATTTGGATTAAAGACATCAGGATTTGCTTTTGTTCAAGATCAAAAATCAATTGATTAGGTACATGAAAAGTTAATGTTGAACTATATAGTTTATGCCCTTCCCAACCACGATTGGTAAATGCCATCAGTGCATATTCTGGTGCCTCATCACGTTCGCCTGATGCACAGTACCATTCGATTTGATCATCTGGATCTGGATTCTTTTTAAGAACTTCACGAATACTCGGCATTTCTGTAATATCGGTATAATGGATTTTTCCATTCTTATCAAAATCAATGCCCCAAGTGAAATGCTCTGCAAAATATTGGTTATAAGCTTCAATACATTCGGCTAAAGCTTGGCGTTTTTCAGGAGTATGTCCTGCAAAATATAAAAAATGTGCCTGAAATTCAGCACCCGTAATAAATAAGGAGGGTTGATCTTTTTTATGTTCTAGCCACTGAAAATCTTTTAAATAAGGTTCTAAATCTGCATAGCTGTTGATCATACTGTTGTTTCCTATTTTTTATGAATGTGCCAAAGTGGCAAAGCCTGTAATCAGTAAACCACCACCCACTGCCTCACTTGCACCGATTGCCCCTGCTGTAGCCACTGCCCCACCTGCTGCGCCTGCCAAAACCACTGTTCCACAAATAAAAGCCCCTGCGACCCCAACACTGGCGGTAATTGGAATCATCATGCTTTGATACTCTTGAAGGGGTACAAGTTTGCGATAAAACTGTACTTGTGGTGAGGGGGGCACAATCAATTTACCTAAAGCACCCAGCATACTTGGAATGCCTTTTTTAGGAGTTAAAGCAATAGTTGCTGGGCGAAATGTAGCATTTTTATACGGAGTTAGATTTTTAATCGGCGGATAAACTGGAATTTTTGTTCCGCCACTGGGTGGTTTTCGGGTATCACAATGACAATCTTTATCGGAGACTTCTCGTACTTTTTTGGGAGCAATATCTTCGTAAGCTTCATATTGACCTAGCGCCCAATCATCCTTACCAAACTTAATTTCAACCAAACGCTCAATATTATCATCAAAGGGATAGAAACGCTTCCAATCAATCATCCCTGACATGCGCATTTCAATAATTTCTGCGGCTTTAATGGTTAAAATAGTCAGGTCAGGAATACGAAAATCACCTTTGGCAAGGTTTTCAATTTGGTTTTGCGCTGCACCGAGTGGAAATGTAGAAGGACGATGCATCCGTTCAGGGTTATCACTCATTAATGGTTTTGGAGGATCGCGTGTCATATCGTAACCTACTTCCGCAAGATATGCCCATACCCCAAAGTTTAAATCAGCTTCGGCACGAATCGCTGTTGTAACAGTTTGTTGGTAAAGCTTTTGTCCAATTGCTCCAATTTTAGGGGCTTTACTGGCTGCGCAAATATGTGCACATAAATAAGTTTTATTCATACCCGTTTCTAATTTAATGTCCGTACCTTTGGTACTGGGTTTTGTCGTTGATGGTTTGGTTTTATTGGGACTGGTAGAACCTGAACCACCTGTATGACGTCCAGCCATTTTTCTTATCCTTATTCTTTATCTGTGGTGTGGTATTTGTCGAAATCAGTATTTTCATCATCGTCAAGCGTTTCAAAATTGACTGGCAATTCTTCATGAGTCCACAAATGTTCTGTTTGCCCTTGTGCGTTGGTATAGCCTTCAATGAAAGAACCATCTTCTGACGTTAAACGATATTTTTGATTGACGACTGGGTGATTATCATGGTCATACAAGGTGAAAAATTCATAATACTTTTGAGGTTTAGAAATCAATTGTTCTGGAATGCTTGTATCGCTACGTCCATCACTCCATCCCATTAAGTTCTGACTGGCTTTAACCGTATGCCCGCAACTCAGTACACAACCATCATAAGCAATCTGTCTATCTTGATCGAGATGTCCTATCCAGCCTTGTTGAATGGTTTGAGGACGATTACAGCAAATTGCTTTCATTCCCACTGAAGCGACAGGTCGCCCTAAAATGATATTACTCACATTACCTTCAACCACGACCCCACCACCCGAAGTGCGATCACCAATACAGATATAATAATTAACCATTATATTTTGTTCTCTCTTTAGATATTCTAATAATAAAAAAACATCAAATAAAAAAATTATTTTATTAACAATGACATAAAATAAACATTACTATCAAGAGCAATAGTTAAGTTAAGAATAGCATTAAAAAACAGACTTTTCATTGTTAATTTGAAAGTTCAAAAGGCAACAAATCTTATTTAAAGAATAAATGAAGGCAATACTTTAAGCATTAAAATTAAATAAATCTTAAAAAATTAAAACACTTACCATTCCCCTATCATCTCACTCTACATCATTGCATTTATACTGATTTTCGCTACAAGCACTTCATGATGTTTCCATATAAATGCCTGAATATACAACTATCGAATCTAATTCAGATCTCGAATTATTTAGTGAGAATATGATCATGAAAAAAGTTACATCATTACTTATTGCAGCATTTACAACAGCAGTTTTTGCAGGTTCTGCAATGGCAGCAACACCAGCACAACATTCATCTCAACCAGTGAAAACACATCAGGTTCAAAAACAGCATAAAGCTGGACATGCCAAAAAACATCATGCAGCTGCTCATAAATCAGCAACAGCAAAAAAAGTAGAGGATAAAGCTGCAACTAAATAATCGAGTTAATTTAAACACTTTATAAATCAATGATCCTCATGCTTAAAAGCTACATCAATGATGTAGCTTTTAAATTTTTATCGCTAGAAATAATATAGATAGAGATCATTTTAAAACTTTTGCTTTACTTAAACCCCAATTTTTCAGCGGGCTTGATCAGCCACAATGATAATCTTCTTAATCCTCTATCAAATATAGACTGTTGTAAAATCCAGCAGGTCAAAACAGATAAAATGATACAAATACTCACTTCAATAAAAAGATCGAAATCCAATTGCCAATAACGTGCAACCAACATCACCACAAATCCATGTAATAGATAAACAGCCAGTGTATTTTGCCCCAAGTGTACAAAGTGCTGATTTAAACTTTTAATCCATACAAAAGTCGCATAAATCCCCAATGATGAAATGAGCAGACATGCTAGTCTCATTCCGATTCCTACAGGTATGCTGACTTTAAGTTGCGAATAACTCAAACTGCCATATAACCAAAATGGATTCAGTTGCGTGAAATAGACCAAAATAGCGATCAGCCCTAGAAGAGATAGGCTCAAAACTTTGCTAAAGTGACTTTGCTGAATTTTGACTAAAATCTCTTTTCCATATAGTGCACCAGCAACGAAAAATGGTAAAAAATTAAAAATTCGTCCAATTGAATATTGATAATTGTTCCAAGGGCTTAAACCAATACATAAAGCAAAAATCAATGCAATCAATAGGGGAAATTTTGTTTTTATCAAAAAATGGGTAATCATTGTCCATGCAATCATGCCCAACAGATACCATAGAATCCAGTAAGGTCGTTCAAATAAATTCCAATTGATTTGGAACTGCCCAGACCAGATGGCATCAAAGGCAGGAAATAAAATTTGAAAAGGTAGATACAGCGAAATAAAAAATAAAATATTCTTCCGCCATTTTTTTTCGTTAAATAACATGCCTGAAATAAAAATAAATGCAGGCATGTGTATAAAATAAATAGTCCCCAACAAGGCATGGTTAAATGAGTCATCCCATCCAATCATTCGTTCGAGGAAGTGTCCGAGAACCACAAGAAATATAAGGGTTGCCTTACAACTGTCTAAGTAAGTATCTCTCATGATCAAATGGTCGAGAATAATGATTGATCATCATTATATACCTAAAATCTGTAATTGATTTTGCTCAATCTCAGCAAGAAGCTGTCGATAAATTTTAAAATTTTCTAAATCAAAACAGACAAAATTGACTTCTTGTAAATGTGTTGTTTGCTCCAAAAAATCTGTCGTGGCTTTGATCGCAATCGATGCTGCATCATTTTTTGGAAAACGATAGATTCCTGTAGAAATATTGGGAAGTGCCAGTGTATTCAATTGCTGTTGTTCCGCCAGTTTCAGACTATTGGTATAAGCGGATTCAAGCAGTAGAGCTTCTCCTTGTTGCCCATCTTGCCAAGTCGGTCCCACAGTATGAATAACAAAGCGACTGGGTAATTGTCCAGCTGTTGTGATTACGGCTTCACCTACTGCACATCCCCCTTGTTTGGCACGAATTTTTTGACAATCAGTTAATATTGAATCCCCACCTTTCCGATGAATTGCTCCATCTACACCACCACCGCCAAGTAAAGAGGTATTTGCAGCATTTACAATCGCATCAACCTTTTGCAGTGTAATATCACCTTGAACTAATCGAATAATTTTCATTTTACTTCCTTGCTCATCATTGTTGATGATGATTCACATCTCGAGTTTTCTTCTTTAAACGGCTTCATGCTACACTTCTTTCAGTTTTAACCACCCCCAAATTTACAAAATTGCTATGAGTAAAAAGCTTCAATACGAACCTGGAAAATTTTATTGGGCATTTTTACATCCAAAATATTGGGGAATATGGATTGCAATTGTGTTCTTGATGTTACTAGCGATCTTACCTTGGGCAATTCAACACCGACTCGCGACGGTATTAGGAAATATTGCCTTTGATCGACTTAAATCACGCCGTGAAACAACTGTACGCAATTTGGAAGTCTGCTTTCCAGAATGGTCATCGGAGCAAGTACTTGAAAATTCAAGACAAGTCTTTGTTGACCAAATGATAGGTGTATTTGAAACTCTGAATGCATGGTATTCCCCACAGTGGTTTAAAAATCGTGTCAGTATTGAAGGCTTAGAACATATTACAACTGCAAAACAACAAGGTCAGGGCATATTACTTTTAGGTACACACAGTACAATGCTCGATGCAGGTGGTTATTTATGTGCCCAATTCTTTGAACCCGATGTGGTGTATCGTCCGCAAAATAATCCTTTGTTAGACATGCTGATTTATCGTTGCCGTGCAACCATTTATAAGGCACAGATTGATCATGACGATATGCGAGGATTGATTCGCCACCTCAAGGAAGGCGATGCGATTTGGTACAGCCCTGATCAAGATTTTGGACTGAAACAAGGCGTGATGGCGCCATTTTTTGGTACACCTGCGGCAACAGTAACCGCACATCGACGCTTATTAAAAATATCAAAAGCTGTGGCGATTCCTTTGTATTTTTATCGTCATGGAGATATTAAAAATCCAAAATATCATGTCTTGATTGAACCTGCCGTCGAGCCCTTACCGAGTGATGATGAATTGGATGATGCTATTCGTGTCAATAAAATCATCGAGAATCAACTTCGGATCGCACCCACACAATATATGTGGTTCCATCGTCGTTTTAAAACCCGTCCAGAAGGTTATGAAAAAATTTATTAAGTTCTTACTTTTATTTGGCTCGAATTTTAAAATCAAAAAAGCAAAGTTAAATATCCTGTAATATCGTTTCAAACATGGGCTAACAAATATAGCCGATTCAATCATCATCAAATTTCACAAATTGATATGTATTGATATGGCTATATTGGTCTCTCATTTTGAGCTGTTGCTTATCCAGTGAAATGATTTCTAAATCTTCATTTTTTGACTTGCCTGAACCATCATCCCATAGAATCCTCATTTGTATGCCATCTTGAGTTGAGTTTAATGCTTCGATAAATCCTGTTTGATCTTGAGTGATGAGCAAATAATAAGACGAAGCTTGAGAAAAACTGATTTCGGTTAAATCTTTGCGTGAACAAGGTTGCTGGCAATGATAAATACGGCGATTGAGACGTTCCCAAATCTCGCTGGATTGTAAATCATTTAAATTCTGTTTGTTCTCTTGCCGTCGTTCAACCTCTTGAGACTTTTGAACCTCAACACTCGACTTTTCACAGCCTGTTAAAATTAAATTTAAGCAAAATAGTAGAATTATTTTTTTCATTTGATTGTGGATCATCATTCAAGTCAGCGTATTTAAAAAATTGAAAATCAATACATATAATTTTTAGGTTGAAGTCATCAACCTTTCCATATTCTAAAGCGAGCCATTGCCCAAATCACATAAGGCCAAAAAATCATATTAACGATGCTATGAATACTGCTCCAAATTCGCCAATATCCCTTACCAAAAATATCTGCTCGCGCATTAAAAATCTCAATACTAAAAGCCAAGACAACCGTGAGAATCATAGCAATATTGGATTTCAGTTGGCGTTTATGAATTGCAGCGACAATAAAGTAGAAGATTAAACCTGCATAGATAAACAAAGCATCACTACTTAAACCTGTAAAATGTTTAAGGCTCAGTGCAAATTCTTGGATTTTTGATAGCAACATAAGGACTCAATTTTTATTTTCGATCTTGTCTATCACAAATTATATACTATAAATAAAGCATAACCCGAGTTCTGCGTCCTGCAAAACTCGGGTTTATGAGGTTGTGCTTTCAAATCTTATTGTTATTTTACTGTGGTTATCCATTCCAACATCAAATCCTTGATGATTGCTCCATCGACTTCGTCTTCCTTAGTGAGATTTTCCGTTCTCGTTCCATGTGTCGATGAGTAAAGATTAAAACGAATCGTGTTCAGATACTACCCGCTTAGAGACTAAATCCACGTAAGAAATTGCTTACAAAAAATCGCCTTTTTCAAGATTTCTTGTTAGATAATGACATGTCCATTTTATAGTCTTGAGCCAATTCATCGGTCACGATCTTCTCTTCTTTTTCTGCTTTTTCAATACCTTCCTGAATAGCTTCTTGAGCTTCTTGCTCATCAGAGTCAGTTTGTTCCAACTCCTCTTGACTTTGTTCAAAAATACGACTTGATTGTAACACCACATAGATTGGAAAATGATCTGAACCAATATGAGGCAACCGCTCCATATGAACTAAAGCAAAATCTGTACTGTGAAATAAGTGATCCAATGACCACCTTAAAAACTTATAGTCGGCATGAAAAGTGTTGATATATCTACGCCCCACACGAGGATCAAGCAACCCACTGATGCGTTGAAACAATCGTGTTGTTCGAGACCAAGCCACATCATTTAAATCCCCCATCACGATACAGCTTTCATCTAAATCCTTGATTTGATCACCCACAATCAATAATTCCGCATCTCGTAAAGTTGAATCTTTGGCTTCTGTCGGGCTGGGTGGTTTTGGATGCAGGCAATACAATTGTACAGTCTGTCCAGAAGGCAAAATCACTGTGGTATGGATTGAAGGAATTTCATTGCTGAGAATAAATTTAACCTCGCTGTCGACCAGCTTTAACTTGCTATAGAGATGCATGCCATACAAATTATCTAAAGGAACAGGCACACGATAAGGATAGTCTTTTTCGATCTTCGCCAACTCGTTTTGCCATGTTTGATCCGTCTCAAGTGTAAGCACGAGATCAGGCTGATGTTTTTCGATTTGCTCAATCAGTAAATCATATTGCTGATTTGGCGTTAGTACGTTCGATACAATGACTGAAATCTGTTGATCTGGATTCAATTGATCATGTTGCACATGTTGAACTTGCTTTTTCCAGATAAAGGTATAAGGCAAAACCATTTTTAACTGAAAAGCCAAAGCAGCAATCAATAAAAATAAAATAATCTCACGCGCCAAGTCCCAAGGTGCATCCCAAAATAGCAATAACACCAAAGCAGTCAAACCCACATATAAAATCTGTAGTCGTGGAAAATCTGCCCCCCTAAACCACCATTCATCTCGTGGAATCAGTGACCAGAAGCTGAGCCAAATCACGATCACAGCAAGGATTTCTATCCAAATCATATTTTGTCACTCTTATATTCTTAATTTTTGAATGATTCATAAATTAATATCAATTTTGCATGTATCATAAACAAGATATATTGCACAATATAGTTGTGTTTTCATTGTGTACGCTATTGCAGTTACACGTCCTTTTGATACACTCAAACCCCTTTTAATTTTTTAACGCACCGAGGCAAAGTGACATGAAAGTAGGTCTGGTCGGTTGGCGCGGGATGGTTGGTTCCGTCCTTATGCAACGTATGGTTGAAGAGAATGATTTTGCTCATTTTGAGCCATTCTATTTCTCTACCAGTAATGCAGGTGGTGAAGCCCCTGCTTTTGGTGGTAAAACTGCTCCAGCACTTATGGAAGCGACAGACATTACCAGTCTGAAGCAAATGGATGTCATTATTACCTGTCAAGGTGGTGATTATACCTCTGAAGTTTTCCCAAAGCTTAAAGCAGAAGGTTGGTCAGGCTACTGGATTGATGCAGCGTCTACTCTACGTATGGATGACGAAGCAATCATTGTTCTTGATCCTGTAAACCTAAATGTCATCAAAGATGGTTTGGTCAATGGGATCAAAACCTTTGTCGGTGGTAACTGTACGGTTTCATTGATGTTAATGGGTATGGGTTCATTGTTCCAACACAACTTGGTGGAATGGATGACTGCGATGACCTATCAAGCAGCTTCTGGAGCTGGCGCACAAAACATGCGTGAATTGATTACAGGCATGGGCTATTTATATAACAATACTCAAGACTTGTTAGATGATCCTCGCTCTGCGATTTTAGATATTGACAGTAAGATTGCCGAATTACAACGTGGTGAAGGTTTCCCGAAAGCAAACTTTGGCGTACCTTTAGCTGGCTCTTTAATTCCTTATATTGACAAACAACTTGAAAGTGGTCAGTCAAAAGAAGAATGGAAAGGTCAAGTTGAAACCAACAAAATCTTAGGCAATGCTCAAATTGTTCCGATTGATGGTCACTGCGTACGTATTGGTGCAATGCGTTGCCACTCTCAAGCATTGACTTTGAAATTGAAGAAAGATGTGCCGCTTGATGAAATCGAAGATATGATTCGTCAGTCTAACCAATGGGCAAAAGTTGTACCCAATACACGTGAAGCATCAATGAATGATCTTACTCCTGTAGCGGTTACAGGAACGCTCTCTGTGCCTGTAGGTCGTCTGCGCAAATTAAATATGGGTAAAGAATATTTAGGCGCATTTACTGTGGGTGACCAATTACTTTGGGGTGCTGCTGAACCTTTACGTCGGATGTTACGTATCTTAATTGACTATAAAAATGCTTAAAGTCACAAAAAAGCCTTAAACATTGAAAAAGCCGATCTATCTTGATCGGCTTTTTTATGTAACTATATTTGTGTAACTCTAATGTTAATAATTTACATATAGACTACAGCGAAATATTGTATCATTGGGATGCCTTGAAATTTGTCAGAGCAATGGATAGAGATGACTGTATATAACAAATTAAAAATTGCCATTTTAGCCATCATGACGTCGCAAACAATCAGTGCGATTACGATAGATCCGATTCAAGTTCAATCAGGGTCTGGGGATCTTCTGTACGCAGAAATGAAATTTAGCAATGCCAATCCAAATGAAAAAATAGAAGTGGGTTTGGCAGATGCAGACGATATACAACATATTGGAATTACCACACAGGCACCTGGACATTTAAATTTTTATACGCGTCGTTCTGGCGATGGGACTGGGGTTATCGTCATTACATCTTCTCGCCCCATTGTTGAGTCTGAACTCAATATCTTACTCAAGGTTAAAGAAGGCAGTGCTACACATATTCAACAAGTAAGAACACCTTTAACACGTGGACGCAATAACATTCCTACACCTATGGTAAATGCCAATGCTAAAGAACAGCCACTTAAACCTCAAATTATTGTGAGTGAAAAAGACATTGCATTGAATTTGCCAACCAGCACTCAATACCAAGTTACAACACCACAAACGGTAACATCACCAACAATCAAAAAATCTAATGCAGTGCCGGATACTCAACAATCATTGGCAATCAGTGTTATTGCGCCTCCCCCACTAAAAACTGAGCAAAAAACTGCGGTGACCAATAGCGTAAGTTCTCAAAACACCACCTCTGTAGCGGTCAATAAAGACGACACTCATTCTACTGTTGTTGCAAATCCGCAAGTGGTGATCCAACCCAAACCTATTGCACAACCTGAAAAATCATCCCAACAGACTCAAACAGCACACACCCCAGCACCAAAAACTGAACCACAAAAAATAGAAAAAACTGCTGCTGAACATAAATCTGAAAAAGCCAATACGATCAAGCCTAAAACTGACACTCAAAAAGCGTCCCAACAAAATAAACCGACCGCCAATAATAGTTTAGACAAAGCACCAAGACATGTTGTTCGTGCCAACGAATCACTTTGGAAAATTGCATCTCGTATCGCAGCAGAAACACATCAAAGTGTTCCTGAAGTCATGCGTCAAATCAAAGAGAATAATCCAGATGCCTTTATTCAAGGGGACATCAATCGTATCCGTCGAGGTGTTGCATTAAATTTAGCTGCAAGTTATCAACAAGTTCCACAACCGAAATCTAAAGTTCCACCTAAGGCACCTCAGATTGCCAAAAAGCAATCTGGTTCTGCCAAATACCGTTTAGATCAGGCAGAGATGAGTTTGGTTGCAGATAACGAGCAATCTTCTGCACAAGGTTCTGCAAAACAAAATACACAGGTGAATCAGACAACTGCTGAATTATCTACAAAAGTTATGACATCTCGTGAAAAAACAGTTAAATTACAGAAGAATGTGACCCAACTTGCATCGGCTTTACAAGAAAAGAATCAGCGAATTCAATTATTAAATGCTCGGCTTGCTCAATTGCAACAGCAATTACAACAGCAAAATGTAAAGAAGCCAAATAGTTAGGATATATTAAGGAAATTGATTCATTGTGCTCAATGAAGGGGAAATAAAATGTTGTTGTATGTGATTCCATTTGTTTTACTGTTGGTGGTTGCCATCGTTTTAAAGAAACGTGAAGATGCCAATAAAGAAAATACCAATACGACGAGTAAAAAGACCAACAATAAAAAATCGTCAAAAAAGAATGTAGCACGTACTGCACGTACCTCGCAAAAACAACAACGCACAGCTGTTGTTGAAAACGAAGTTGTGGTGCAACAAGCAACAAAACCATTAAGCCCTGAATTAAAAAGTAGTATCGAAAAACTGATTGCTGCAAAAAACTATTTTTCAGCTGAAGCAAAAATCAATCAAGCACTCAATCAAGATAATGCTCAACATGAGCTCTATCTTTACCTCTTGGATGTGCATTTAGCACAAAAAGATGAATTTGCAGTGAATCAATTGATTAACCATATTCGCTCATTGGGTCTTGATGATATTGTTGCTCAGGCTGAAGAAAAGAAAAAAGCTACTCAAACTGAAAGCCCGATTGAGTCGATTGCTTTTGTTCCAACTACACCAGAGCCTGCTGTTCCAGAAGTCAAGAATACTGCTGCATTCGATGCTTTGATTGGCAATATAGAAGCAACCCCAACGCCATCTACTGCAACTTTAGAAACACCTACTCGCAATGACGTTGAGACACTTGACTTCCCCCCATCAGTTGCTCAAGAAAAATCAGAAGAAAAGCCACAAGCACTCGAATTTAATTTAGATTCATCCCCACAGACACAGACACAGACACAGACACAGACACAGACACAGACAGAGCCTACTGTAGAGTTTTCTTTCGAAACAGTTAAACCAACAACTGAGACTGCAAAAGAAACCATAACGCCTTTAGAATTTAGTTTTACACCTAATGAGCCTATCGTTGCGCCAGTTGAAAAGCCTGTCGAAATTGAAATTGCGCCTGAATTTAAACTGGATTTTGCTGAGCCTGTTGCAACTCCAGAAAAAGAACAGACGGCAGCGCCTCAAGCATTCGAATTTAAATTAACACCAACAGAAGCTGAAACACCTGTTGAAACACAGCCTACTTTTGTTTTTGATCAAGAAACAAAATCAGAAAGTGTTGAACCTGAATCGGCAGCTTCTCAGTTGAATTTAGAAGTACCCAGCCAAGTTGAAGCAGTTACGCCTGTTGAAACAACTGATCCATTGCTAACTTCATTTCCTGAGCTTGCTCAAGTCAATGAAATTCAGCTTAATTTAGATCTTGCCCAACAATATATTCATCTAGGTGCTTATGCTTCAGCACGTGCATTATTGTCACAGGATGAGTCTGTATATACGGCTGAGCAACGCCAACAATCACAAAATTTACTGAACCAAATCGCTTGATGAGGTTATTGTCTGTTGCAATTTGATAATACGAATTGTCAGACATCACTAAGCGATTTAAGATAAAGCAGTCATTCATGGCTGCTTTTTATTATGAACAAAAAAATTGCTTTAATTTACATGGGTGGAACTTTTGGGTGTATTGGTGAGCCTTTAGCTCCCATGCCTGAACATCAATTCATTCCACAGCTCAAACGGATTCTCCCACCTCAACTGAAAATTGAATGCTTTAAAGCGCCCAGTATTAAAGACAGTAGTGCATGTACTGCAATTGATTGGTTAATGCTGATTCAACAAATTCAAAGCTTACAACTACAAAATTTTGAACATTTTGTTGTGATTCAGGGGACTGATACCCTCAGCTATGCTGCTGCAACTTTATCTCGTTTCCTCGCTGAATCATGTCATGTCATTCTTACAGGAAGCCAATATCCTTTACTCAATCTTCAAGGCGATGACACACGTGATTTTACTGATGCGATTGATAATTTAAATACAGCACTCGATGCCATCACCAAGTTACCTGTAGGTGTTTATCTCACATTCTTCCATCAAGTGATTCATGCTCGTACTGCGTTAAAAACCCATAGTACTGCTTTGGACGCATTCAGAGGCTTAAAAGCGGAAGAACCTATTGATCATGACTCAACTGTTATTCAAATCCAGCTATCCCATATTGAAAAAGCCAAATCATTAAATATCGTGAATTGGATGATGGTACCCACTGAATTATTACAGTTTGAAAATAATCTCAACAGCCTCATTCAACAGCCTCCAGAATTTTTAGTGATTCAGGCTTATGGTGTTGGAAATTTGGCGGTTAATGAAATGATTATCCAAAGTTTTAAAAACTTACAAGCCAAAGGTTGCCAAATTATTTTATCAACTCAAGTCCCTCTAGGCGGTATGGATCAACGTTATGCGATTAGCCAATGGATTCAGGACTCAAAAATTTTAGTCAGTGATGCACTCAGTCAAGCAGATCTTTATGCCAAAATTCTAAAAATTTATTTACAATACCCAACTTCGCAACAATGGCATGACCATTGGTATGATCATCCTGAATAGAGGTATTTATGCAACGCTTTGCAATTGGTATTGAGTTTTGTGGCATTCGATATAAAGGTTGGCAAACTCAACAGCCTGGCGTACGTAGTATTCAGGAGACAATGGAAAAAGTACTAAGCACCATCGCGGATGAACCCATTATCTTACACGGTGCGGGTCGTACTGATGCAGGTGTCCATGCCACCAATATGGTTGCTCACTTTGATACCAATGCGATTCGTCCTATGCGTGGCTGGTTAATGGGATCTAATAGCCAATTACCCAAAGATATTTCTATCCAGTGGATCAAAGAGATGGATCGTGATTTCCATGCTCGTTTTAAGGCACAAGCACGTCGTTATCGCTATGTTGTCTATCAATCAGCGAATCGCCCTGCTTTATTACACAAGCAAGTTACCCATGCTTATTATCCACTTGATGTCGATAAGATGATTGCAGCCGCGCAAAAATTTGAAGGAACACATAATTTCGAAAGTTTCCGTGCTGCGGCATGTCAATCCAATCAACCTGTACGCCATGTTAAACACTGTCGTTTAATTCGTCATGGCAATTATTTGGTTCTGGATATTCAGGCTGATGGCTTCTTGCATCACATGGTTCGCAACATTATGGGCTGTCTACTTGAAATTGGTCAGGGCTTGTATGAAATTGATCATATTGACGAAATTTTTGCCGCACAAGACCGTAAAGCCGCTGGGATTACAGCCCCTCCTGACGGTCTATATTTCATTCATGCAGATTATCCAGAACAGTTTGAATTACCGCGACCACCTCTAGGACCACATTGGCTAAATATGCCCGAATAACTCTTTTCCAAATGAGATAAAAAATCCTTCACAACTGAAAGATTTTTATCTAGAAAGCAGTTTAAAATTTCTCAATAATTAAAACGTTGCACTTAACGCTGTTTACGTTTTCTATATTCAACAGGTGTTTCATTGGTCCAACGTTTAAAGGCACGATAGAACGTACTTGGTTCAGAAAAACCTGTGAGATATACAATACGCTCAACACTTTCATTGGTATTCGCCAATAATTTTTTGGCTAAACGGCAACGGTAATCTGAAAGGATTTGCTGAAAACTGGTATTGGCTTCTGACAATTGGGTGCGTAACCGACGAGGGGTGATGCTCAGTTGAGCCGCCACTGTTTCCAAGGTTGTTTCACCGCTCTCCAAAGTTGAACCAATTGCTCGGCGAACTTCGCCAACCAAATCATAACGCGCCAATTCTTGAAGTTTTTCAATTGCCAACTGCTCATGGAGTTGCAACAGCTCTGGTTCAGCTTGCCACAATGGATAGTCTAAAATTGAAGGATCAAAATACAACCGTGTTTCTTTTTGCCCCAAACTTACAGGACAGCCATACACACGATAATACTCACCATCTGAAGCACCTTGAGAAAAGTTAAAATCGATGTAGATCGGTTCAAAGCGTCCTTCAGTAATGAATTTAAAGAAGCGTAAAATCCCCGAAATGGCACATTCAGAAAAATGACGGTTGACAATATTTTCGCCCCAGGGTTGTTCACCATTGGTTAAATAACAACGTCCATTGTCATCAACCACCAACTTCGCATGGAAAGCGTCACTGATCAGACGTTGATACGCAAGTGCTCGTTTGAGTCCTTCACCAAAGTTTTCACTTGAGATGAATAAATGCTCAATCACCTGCCCACGATAAAGAGGCAAATGTTCTCCGAGATGTAAACCAATATCTGGATCGTTACTGACTTCCTCGGCAGCCACCCAAAAAGCAAATTGTGCATTTAATGGCGTTCGTGCATTTTGATCAACCTGACCCAATGCCACACCTGCTTTTGATAATATTTCTTCTGTCGGCAATCCTGCACGACGGATCGCTTGATAGCCTAATCGTAAAACAACCGAAGCATCAGTTAGCTGGCTCACGCAGTGCCCTTCCTTGTATGTTATTCATTTATACTTAAAACCTTTGATTTAGATTACCGTCGATTGACCGAACTGACAATATTTATCCGCTTTTTTTTGTAGAAATTGTTTAACAATATGTTCGCCTATTTTCAAGTCATCTGCCACCTTCCCATGCCGAATAATCTTGTTTTTCTATAAAAAATTGCCTATAATTTGCGCCTTTCCAATTTGATCATCAGGTAGGCTATGGCCAATAAAGAGGAACTTATCGAGTTCGAAGGCGTTGTCACCGAAACGCTTCCTAATACTATGTTCCGTGTACGTTTAGAAAACGGTCACGAAGTGATTGCTCACATTTCTGGTAAAATGCGTAAACACTATATTCGTATTTTAACTGGCGATAATGTAAAAGTAGAAATGACACCTTATGACTTAACTAAGGGTCGTATTACTTATCGTGCACGCTAAGTTTTAGTGTAAGCAAAAGCCACTATTAGGTGGCTTTTTCAATATCTATACAATATACCATCTGGCTTACGATACATTGTTATTGTCTAGTTATTACGTTCCTGACGCTAAAATCTATTGTTAAATCTGTTTATTGATTGCCATACGTCGCATGTCATCAATTTATAATTACCCGTAAAATTCTCATTTTTACACTGCCTCTAATTATTTGTGGTGTATTTTCAACATCTTCGTCACTTTTCCCTTAATCGCATTTCAAATTTAAGCTTAGGGGTTCAATCCAACTTCGCAATCTGTCTACAGACACTTGCTTGTAGATTGATTAAACTCATTGCATAGAGCGTTTCAAATCAAACTCTCACTTGATTGGGTGAAGCTGATGAAAAAATATTTATACACCTCTACATTTGTTTCGATCGCTTTCAGTATTGCAGGCTGTCAGAGTGTTGATACCCGACCTGCAAATTTAGATCAATATTTACAACAGTTTATTGGTAAATCCAGCGCTGAAATACAAGCCGAACTAAACTTTAAAGCTTTAGGTTATCAAGTCAGTGATCATATCCAAACCACCAATGACACATTAACATATACCATCCTTCGCCCTATCAATATCCCGATGACAGGAAGCAATGCAACGGTCGGCTCAAATGCAATGGGAATGCCTGTCATTCGCTATGATACGGCAAGCACACCGAGTTACGATGTTAACTTTAATTGCAAAGTCAGCTTTAAATTAAACAATGATATTGCCGAGTCCGTTGAATATATGGGGAGAGCCTGTTAAATGTATTTGATCACAACGCAATAAAAAACACAGCCTAGGCTGTGTTTTTGAAA
Organism: Acinetobacter sp. B-6; assembly: GCF_056930735.1. Lineage (NCBI taxonomy): Bacteria > Pseudomonadati > Pseudomonadota > Gammaproteobacteria > Moraxellales > Moraxellaceae > Acinetobacter > Acinetobacter sp. B-6. The sequence continues at coordinate 71,842 of NZ_JBXPBY010000004.1, forward strand.
GTGATCTAAAATCTAGACTTAAGCAATCGCTGTAACCACAGCTGTGCCCATCTCAGCAGTACCTACTTTGGTCATCCCTTCCGACATAATATCGCCTGTACGTAAACCTTGGTCCAACACTTGCCCTACAGCATCTTCAATTGCTTTTGCAGCCATTTCTTCACGGAAGGTATAGCGAAGCATCATTGCGACAGAAAGAATTGTTGCCAGCGGATTCGCCACGTTTTGACCAGCAATATCAGGCGCAGAACCATGACATGGTTCGTACATCCCTTTGCCATTTTCATCTAAAGATGCAGATGGAAGCATACCAATCGAACCTGTGAGCATCGCAGCTTCGTCTGAAAGAATATCACCAAACAAATTACCTGTAACAATCACATCAAATTGCTTTGGTGCACGTACCAATTGCATTGCAGCATTATCTACATACATGTGTGAAAGATTGATATTTGGATAATGCTGTTCTTTCAATGCAGTGACGGTTTGTTTCCAAAGCTCAGTCACTTCAAGAACGTTAGCTTTATCCACTGAGCAGACTTTACCGCCACGTAAATTCGCCATTTCAAAAGCAACTTTCGCAATACGCTTAATTTCAGACTCTGCATAGACGTCGGTGTTATAACCCTGCTTCTCACCATTTTCGAGCTCACGAATACCACGTGGCTGACCAAAATAGATACCACCTGTGAGTTCACGAACGATCAGAATATCTAAGCCTGCGACAATTTCAGGCTTAAGGCTTGAAGCATCTGCCAACTGTGGATAAAGAATTGCCGGACGTAAGTTTGCGAATAGGTTTAATTCACTACGAATTTTTAATAAACCACGTTCAGGGCGGATCGAGCGCTCAATCGTGTCCCATTTTGGACCACCGACTGCACCGAGTAAAATTGCATCTGCTTTTTTTGCTTGTTCTGCTGTGACTGCTGGATAAGGTTCACCGTGAGCATCAATTGCAGCACCACCCAATAAACCATGTTCCCATGTTAAACCTAAATTAAATTTTTCATTGACACGTGTAAGTACTTTTTCAGCAGCGGCAACGATCTCTGGACCGATACCATCACCTGCCAAAATCAAAATTTGTTTAGACATTTGCAGTTCCATTTTTATTCAGCATCTATACTGATTTGAGATTAAATTTTTTGCTCAACAAATTCGCTCACCCCTGTCACTGCATTATGAGGACGACAGAAACGGCGAATTGTTCGACTTTCTTGAAGCATATCGACACAGAGTGGTGTTGGTGAGGAAACATTCAATAAGCTTCCTGCACCCTGTGATCTTTGGCGATACATTTTAAATGTATATTTTTGATTTGCTTTAAAATCATGAATCACATGAAAAACTTCAGCATGATCTTTGGTAATTGGATAGAACCGAACCACCATTTCATATTGCTGCGGTGGAATCGTTAAATACACACCAATTTGATCTAAAGGCTTACCTGTTAGCTTTAGATAACCTTTATCAATGGCTTTACGATTCGCACGCTGTGTATTTTCCTGCATGATAATCAAATCATTTAATCGCGCAAATTCACAATGCTCTGCACCTGAGCAATAAACTGAAACTGTATTTTGGCTCATCTGATTTTTTTCAGCTTGTTTAATACGAACCAAATCAACCATTTGTGCTGATTGGCATGCACTCAAGATTAAACCTGTCAAACTGATTAAAACACCACGAACTAAAAACTTAGTCATCGCTCAACCCCAACCCTTGCATTACCGAGCCAACATTCATTTTGTTATGCTTTGCATGTTAGCAAGAGTTAGGCATTCACGCTACGAGTAAAATGTTCACTGAAAATCAACCTTGAATTTCAGCAAATACCCAAGGACGTGATTGCTTGGTTTTTTCTTCATAAGCACGAATTTCATCTGCTGCCTGTAAAGTCAAACCAATATCATCCAAACCATTCAATAAGCAGTGCTTGCGGAATGGATCTACTTCGAATTTGAATGCCTCACCACTTGGTGTACGGACTTCCTGTGCTTCTAAATCTATCGTGAGCTGATAGCCTTCAGTAGCAGCACATTCTTTAAATAATTGATCAACAATTTCTTCAGACAAAATTACTGGCAACATGCCATTTTTAAAACTGTTGTTGAAAAAGATATCTGCATAACTTGGTGCAATCACGGTACGGAAACCGAACTCTTCCAATGCCCAAGGTGCGTGCTCACGACTTGAACCACAGCCAAAGTTTGCACGAGAAATTAAAACCGATGCACCTTGATAACGCGGCTGGTTTAAAACAAAATCTGGATTCTTAGGACGCTTAGCATTATCCTGCCCTGGATAACCCTCATCCAAATAACGCAATTCATCAAATAAATTGTCACCAAAACCCGTACGTTTAATCGATTTTAAAAACTGTTTTGGAATAATTAAATCTGTATCAACATTGGCACGGTCTAATGGTGCAACAATACCTTGTTCAACGGTATAAGTTTTCATAGTTTGCTCCTTACCCCAGCTTAGAATGAACGAACATCGACAAAGTGACCTGCAATCGCCGCAGCTGCTGCCATTGCTGGACTCACCAGATGAGTACGACCACCATTCCCTTGACGACCTTCAAAGTTACGGTTTGAAGTTGATGCACAGTGTTCGCCAGGCTGTAACTTATCCGCATTCATCGCTAAACACATCGAGCAACCCGGCTCACGCCATTCAAATCCAGCTTCGATCAAGATTTTATCTAAACCTTCAGCTTCTGCTTGTTGTTTCACTAAACCAGAACCCGGTACAACCATCGCTTGCTTAATACTTGAAGCCACTTTTTTACCTTTGGCTACAGCAGCAGCTGCACGAATATCCTCTATACGAGAGTTGGTACAAGAACCAATGAAAACACGGTCCAATTGAATATCTGCCAACGCCTGACCAGCATTTAAACCCATATATTGATAAGCACGAGTCCAGTCATTACGTTGCACGTCATCTTTGGCTTGTTCTAAAGTTGGAACCGCTTGAGAGACTGGAATGACCATTTCTGGAGACGTTCCCCAAGACACTTGTGGTTCAATTTCTTCACCATTTAAAACCACAACTGTATCAAAGTGCGCGTCATCATCAGAATGCAAAGTATTCCAATAAGCTACAGCAGCATCCCATTGCTCACCTTGTGGTGCATAAGGACGACCTTTTACATACTCAATCGTTTTTTCATCAACAGCTACCATACCGACACGCGCACCGCCTTCGATAGCCATATTGCACACCGTCATACGACCTTCAATCGACATATCACGGAAGACTTGACCACCAAATTCAATCGCATGACCTGTACCGCCAGCAGTCCCAATTTTACCAATAATGGCTAACACCACATCTTTAGGCGTCACACCTTGACCCAATGTACCATCGACACGAACCAGCATATTCTTCATTTTCTTTTGAACTAAGCATTGTGTTGCCAATACATGTTCTACTTCTGAAGTTCCGATTCCATGTGCCAAACAACCAAATGCACCATGTGTGGCTGTATGTGAATCACCACATACCACCGTCATTCCTGGTAAAGTCAAACCTTGCTCTGGACCAACCACATGTGCAATCCCTTGACGAATATCATTAATGTCAAATTGCACCACATTAAATGTTTTACAGTTATCATCTAAAGTTTGAACTTGGATACGTGAAGTATCATCTTCAATTCCAGCAATTCCTTCAGAACGTTCTTTGGTTGAAGTGGGTACGTTATGGTCAGGAGTCGCGACATTGGCACTCAAACGCCATGGTTTACGCCCAGCAAGCTGCAAACCTTCAAATGCCTGAGGAGAGGTTACTTCATGCAATAGATGACGATCGATATAAAGTAATGCAGAGCCATCATCTCGTTGTTTTACTAGATGGTCATCCCATAATTTATCATATAAGGTTTTTGCTTTTTGGTTTTCGCCTGCCATGTCGATGTGCTCCACTGGACTGGGTAATTCTTTCATTAATGTCGATTATAACCACGTTTTTACATAAATCTAATTTATCATTTTTATCAGTTTAAAAACTTTTTGGAATCCATTAAAACTATTTCCATATCATTCTTTGCCAGATAAATGACTTGAAATCATGCTCTATTTTCAGCTCAAAAAATCATATTTTCAAATAATAGGCATGATCAAAATTCAAAGATTCATTGTAGATAAGCTTAAATGAAGTTAAAAGTTTAATCCTCATCACCCCTAGCTCTCCAATGAAATCAGTTTGCTAGATCACCGATTACACCATGACCTAACTTTCACTTTTCCCAGAACTTTTAAGTAGAATGATAAAAGTGAGCATCGATTTATTTCGCCTTAATCTAGGCGGTTAACAACCTCTTTTCAATTATTCTTTATTGTTTATTTAGAAATCCAATCAGCATGAGTCAAAAAAACCTTTTTACATTGCAATTGATAATGATTATTATTTAAATAATGAATCAATAAGTGGTGAACCTGATGGCGAATATTCAAAACTTTTTACAAAACAATCAACGCGTTTTCAAGAAAACATTAAGCTACTACATCATGCACATTACTGTCGCAATGTTGGTTGCTTATGTGGTGACAGGTAACTTTTGGATGGCTGTGACATTGAGTCTACTCGAACCTACAGTTCAAGCCTTTGCATTCTTTTTCCATGAAAAAGTCTGGAATAAAAGAGATCAAAAAATTGCTCAAAGAACAGAAGTGAAAGCTTAGATAAATTGACTGTAGCGGGAGGTGTTAATCACCACCACCTCCACAGCTACTACAACTACTACAAGAAGATGAAGAGTCTGAACTATGACTATGAGAGTGTCCAGAATCATGTGAAGAACTCGAACCAGAACAGGAACTTGAAGAACATGACGAGGTTGAAGATGAACAAGAGGATGTCGTGGCTGTAGAAGAAGCGTCTGATGTGGAGCTCATCATTTGACTATACATTCCAAGCATGAACGGCAAACTAAAAATCAGTCCTTTTTCCCAACGAATATGACCATCGACTTGAAACAATCTCGGTAAAACTTGAGTATTTTCTGGATTTAAACCATGTAAATGGCATGTACTTTGCCATGTATTGAGCAATTGTTTTTTTTGAGAGGCTCTTTGTGCTTCTGTCGGTAGTGGATCATGGGGTTGATGAATTAATTCATAACCTAAGAAGTTTAGGCACATCGTTCGATAAAATGTATCAAACTCTTCAATTAATACATGCCATAAGGCATCTACAGAATGAGAAGGCATAGCATACGCATCTTTACGCAAAAGATGAATCGCTAAATAATCTTTAAAACCCTCTTCAATATAAGGATATGATGATGTCGCAATATTGGGATGTCGCTGTTTAAATACCCGCCAAACTTCAGCAGGAATTTTAAAATCATTCCATGCGCGGATTTTTCGTAGTCTGTGTATGCGTGCTCTCAACCAAAATATACCGATAATGCCGACAAGAATGGTAAGAAAATAAATTTGGAAGAAATATAACAATACTAAACTGATTCCCCCGAGAATCAGCATAATCACAAGAAATCTTCCCCAAGATATTGGCAATGTGTCACGAGTGCGTTGTTGAAAGTCATCAATAGTGCTTCGAGTAGGTTGAGTCAAATAATATTTCCTCGATTATTTTTATTGTCACACTATAAATCAGTCAACTTAGCTGTGTACAGTTTAAACCTGTATGAAAGTTTTATCATTGTAACCAAGCACAGATCACAATAGCCAAAATCGAAAAAAAGTGAAAATTACTTTGATTAATTCTTAAAACTTCTCAATAATGAAATACGCATAAAAATTCTTTATGGATGGAAAGATCATGAATCTCGCTGCTTTTGAAGCTTTTGTCAAAGTTATGGAAACTGGTTCTATTTCGATGGCAGCAGAACATCTATTTATTACCCAGCCTGCTGTGACCAAACGGATACACAGTCTAGAAGAATATTTTGGTGTCAAACTATTTGAATCCGCAGGACGTGGTGTTCAAGCAACACATGCAGCACATTCACTATTGCCCAAAGTAAAAAACTGGCTCAATGAATTAGGGGATATTCACCATACCCTCAGCCATGAGCAAGGTGAAGTAAGAGGAAAACTCAAAATTGGAACCAGTCACCACATTGGTTTACATCATTTACCACAGCACTTAAAAAAATATGTACAACTCTTTCCAGAAGTTAAACTGGATGTACATTTTGTCGACTCTGAACAAGCGCATGAACAAGTGCTGGCAGGCGACTTGGAACTTGCCTTTTTAACCCTGCCCCCTCAGGGAGATGAACGTTTAAGTTACATCACCATCTGGAATGATCCTTTGGTTTTTGTTGTGGCTCCTTTTCATCCTTTGGCGCAAAAAAGAAATCTTAAACTTGAAGATTTAATTGAGTATCCAAGTTTATTGCCAGCTGCACAGACGTATACCAGTCAGATCACCTTAGCAGAGTTTGAAAAGAAAGGCTTAAAACCTAAAACCACCATGAGTAACAACCCTTTAGAATCTATTCGCATGCTGGTTTCAATCGGTTTAGGTTGGTCTGTATTACCCAAAACCTTGCTCAATCAAGATTTACAACAGTTGGATCTTCATTTCGAGATGAACCGTCAATTGGGAATGGTTTGGCATCCTGCACGTACTCAATCCAGAGCTGTTCAGGAATTAATTGAAATGATGAAATAAAAAAAATAAAGCGCTGATTATTTGAATAATGAGCGCTTTATTTAGATTGAGAATATCCCCAGCCTTATTTGACTGAATCTTCATGCAAAGACTCATTTAATTGGTCAACAATGGTTGCCCATTCCCCATCAGAACTCAATTTTTCATCTAAAAACTGACGTTGTGCATCGGTCCAAAACTCAGCTTTAGTCAAAAATGTGTCGGCATCTAACTGATGATTTTCAATAAAATTTTGAATTGCTTCTTCGCTAGAGTCTAAACCAAGTTGTTCAAATAAATTGGTCATTCTTGGACGTGTCTGGCTCATTATATAATCTCCATCAGTTTTAAAAGTTCTCAGCTCAACATAGCATTTTTACACTGAAAATGAAGCACAAAATATTCATTTATAAAAATATTTACAATTGATGAACAGATCAAATTTAGCAACCCATTCAGCATTTTCTATTCAGTGATTTGAACAGGATTGGACCGAATACATTGCTTGAATAACGCTGCAAATCAATCATAAATCTAGCTCAAAAGTTACCTCTTTATCATAAATCATGCTGTATTTTTTTACTGTTGCTGGGTTTTAAATGACAGACTCTGCTGCTGTATTTTTACTAGATTTTTATAAAAAAACAGCACCGAAGTGCTGCTGATAACGAACAAGCTGGATTAGATCGACCAATCCTGAATATCCCAACCTTGTGCTTTGGCTAACACTTCTAAACGATCATCTGGGTTTACCACAATCGCATGATCTGCATACTCCAATAAAAAGCGATCATTGATCGAATCTGAATATGCCCAGGATTCAGTCACATCACGTCCCTCAAGCCATTGATCCAAACGTGCTAATTTGCCCTTTTGATAACATGGGGTATTGGTGACTTTGCCCGTGTATTGTCCATTTTTAACTTCTGCATTGGTTGCGATAATTTCAGTAATTCCAAATTCACGAAAAATAGGCGCAGTGATAAAATCAGAAGTTGCTGTAATCCCTACTAAAGCATGCCCTAAATCTTTGTGTTTTTGAATCGCAGCAAAGCCTTTCGGGCGCATTTGTGCGCGAATGACTTTTTTCATAAACAACTGATGTAATTCAGTTAAATAGTCATTATCATGTTGAGTCAAAAACTCAAAAACAAACTCATTATAAGCAATCGGGTCAAGTTGCCCTGCTTTATAATCTTCATAAAACTGATCATTCATCGCACGATGGCGAACTGGATCGACCAAGCCTTCATTGACCAAAAACTCTCCCCAAGAATGGTCCGAATCTGTATTTAATAAGGTGTGATCTAAGTCAAACAGCGCCAATTTCATGAAAATACTCGTTTAAACTGAAATTTAAGAAAAAAATTGTAAATCTATCACCGCTAGTCGATAGAAATTCGTTAAGATCATAGCAATTTTACAACATTATTACTTTGACTTTATCGAGTTGGACAAAAGAGTGTCAGTCCCCATATATAAAGTCAGATGAAATTAACAAATTTTAGGTAGCCAAATGATCGACTCAGAAGGTTTCCGACCCAACGTCGGGATCATTTTGGCAAATGATATTGGACAAGTTTTATGGGCAAAGCGCATTGGGCACAATGCATGGCAATTTCCTCAAGGAGGTATCCAATTTGGAGAAACTCCTGAGCAAGCTCTTTTTAGAGAACTACGTGAAGAAGTTGGGCTCTTACCCGAGCACGTCCAAATAATTGCCCAGACAGATGACTGGTTGCATTATCGTTTGCCACTTCGATACATTCGTTCGGACTCCGATCCGATTTGTATTGGACAAAAGCAAAAATGGTTTTTACTCAAACTCACAGCTTCAACGAAACATATTCAGTTGAATCTCTCTGATCCGCCCGAGTTTGATCAATGGCAATGGGTCAGTTATTGGTATCCACTTGGTCAAGTGGTTAATTTTAAACGAGATGTTTATCGTAAAGCGATGATGGAGTTATGTATGCAAATGCCACACTACACCCCTGAAATTTCTTCAAAAATATGAATGATTTTTCAAAGTAGTGCTGTTATAAATAATACTGATGAAAACGCTTTAAAACATAGCTTAGATTAGGAGCATACACCTATGTCGAACATGCAACTGGACACCTTAAGACGCATTGTACAAGAGATCAATGCATCGGTCAGTTTGCATGAATCTTTAGAAATCATGGTCAATCAAGTTTCTGAAGCAATGCATGTAGATGTATGCTCGATTTATCTGTTAGATGAACGTAATCAACGCTATGTACTCATGGCAACCAAAGGTTTAAATCAGGAGTCTGTTGGCAATGTTTCCCTACAATTAGGTGAAGGTCTCGTTGGCTTAGTCGGTCAACGTGAAGAAATTGTCAATTTAGACAATGCATTTAAGCATGAACGGTTCGCCTATTTCCCTGAAACGGGAGAAGAAATTTATAATTCGTTCCTTGGCGTACCTGTCATGTATCGCCGCAAAGTAATGGGCGTAATGGTGGTTCAAAATACTGAACCTCAAGACTTTAGTGAAGCAGCGGAATCTTTTTTAGTGACTTTGTGTGCGCAGCTATCAGGCGTTATTGCACATGCTCATGCTGTTGGAAATATTGACGTATTCCGCAAGCCAAGTAACTCCTCTAATTATAAAACGTTCCAAGGTTCATCGGGTGCAGGAGGAATTGCTCTAGGTCGTGCCATTATTCTTTATCCTCCCGCGGACCTTGCGGCTGTTCCAGATCGTGATGCCGATGATATTAGTGAAGAACTCAAGCTTTTAGATCATGCGATTGCTTCTGTACGTGAAGAAATTCAATCACTTGATGACAAAATGCAAGACTCACTTATGGCTGAAGAACGAGCGTTGTTTAGTGTGTTTTTACGCATGCTAGATGAAAATGCTTTGCCTACTGAAATCAAAGAAATTATTCGAGATGGCAGTTGGGCGCAAGGTGCTGTAAAGCATGTGATTGACCGTCACGTTGCTCTCTTTGCTCAAATGGAAGATGATTATTTACGAGAACGTGTTTCTGATCTCAAAGATTTAGGACGGCGAATTTTAGCAGCCTTACAAGAAGGTGATACCAGTCATAAGGAAATCACCTCTGAAAGTATTCTGATCGGAGATGAGATTAGCACTGCTGCATTAGTTGAGCTTCCTGTCGATAAGATTGCAGCAATCGTCACCTCTGAAGGTGCAGCTAACTCACATATGGTGATTGTCGCCCGTGCACTCGGTATTCCAACTGTAGTGGGTGTCACTGAATTGCCCGTCAATACCCTTGATGATGTTGAAATGATCGTGGATGCATATCAAGGACGTGTTTTTGTTAACCCACCACGCCGTCTACGTACACGATATAAAGAAATTCAAAAAGAAGAAGAACAAATTGCCAAAGATTTAAAGCAATACGAAACCAAAGATGCCATCACGCCTGATGGCGTTGCTGTAAAGCTTTATGTCAATACAGGCTTGATGATTGATGTAGTTCGTGGTGTTCAACGTGGCGCCAAAGGTGTAGGACTCTATCGTTCTGAAATTCCGTTTATGTTACGCGAGCGCTTTCCTGGCGAAGAAGAACAACGTGCTATTTATCGTCAACAGTTGAGCCATTTTGCCAATAAACCTGTGGTAATGCGTACCTTGGATATTGGCGCTGACAAAGACTTACCTTACTTCCAAATTGAAGAAGAAAACTCAGCTTTAGGTTGGCGAGGCATTCGTTTTACCCTTGACCACCCTGAAATTTTTTCTTCGCAAATTCGTGCCATGCTTAAAGCCAGCATTGGCTTGAATAATCTTCATATTTTACTGCCGATGGTAACCAGTGTCAGTGAAGTCGAGGAAGCCCTCTATTTACTAGAGCGAGACTGGATTGCAGTTCAAGAAGAAGAACAGGTTAAAATTACCAAACCTAAAATTGGTATCATGGTTGAAGTACCAAGTGTACTTTTACAAATTGGTGAATTTGCAGAATTGGTTGATTTCTTCTCGGTGGGTTCAAACGATTTAATCCAATATCTGCTGGCTGTCGATCGTAATAATCCACGTGTTTCAAGTGTTTACTCACACTTTCACCCGTCCATCTTGCGTGCTTTAACACGTTTGGTTCAAGAGTGTCATAAATACGATAAACCAATCAGTATCTGTGGAGAAATGGCGGGAGATCCATTGTCTGCAATTCTGCTGATGGCAATGGGTTTCAATACTTTATCGATGAGTTCAAGCAATATCTTACGTGTGCGTAAGGCGATTTGTCACGTTTCAATGAGTGATGCAGAAAAGCTACTTGAAGAAGTTGTGGCAATGAATAACCCATTGATGGTGAAAAGCTGGATGGAGTATTACTTTAAACATCATGGTCTAGCTGACATGGTAAAATCAAATCGTTTAGTGAATATTTAATTCTTATTTTTCTTAAGATTAAGCAAAAATCGTAGTCCACAAAAAAGGTCGATAATCATCAGAATATCGACCTTTTTTGTGTTTATCATAACCGCGTTTTGCATTCTTTTTACGATCTACAAACACTTGACTCTTGTTGACTTCGTGCATGTGTTTTGCCACAAAGTTGTGAATCACAACCTCAGGCATGACTTTTTTCTTTGCCATTTTATTTACCTATTTTATGATTTACCACCTCATGAGTGGGACTGTGATATTACGCTTTTTTGTGCAGAATACAAGTATTTAAATTAATCAGCTTTGTCACTATTTAATGCCTAATCCTTGTATATATTATATTGAGACAATCTTTTAGATTGATCTTAAATTGATTATATTCACCAGCCGATATCTTTTGAATTCAATTAAAGTTTTACAAATCAAATTAAAAATCACGTATAAATTTTAAACACCGTTCTCTATAGTATGCACATAAATTTGAATATAAACATGCTCAATACAACATAGGGTCATAAGTTAAAATTGGAGAATAATGTGTTCAATCAAAAAAAATTATCAAGTGTTCTACTCTTGTTGGTGCTTCCAACCTTCGGCTTAATGGGATGTAGTAAACCTGAGAAAGCTGAAGTCATTACAACCGAATCAAGTGCAAGTTCTGTTGCCTCAGAAACAGTAAAAACCGAATCTATTCAAAACACTTTTGATCTTTCACAGATTCCAATTTCAAATATTACGCTCGGTCAATTCCCCTATATTTCCTTGCCGAATGGCTATCAGTTTCATGACGCAATCAAAGTAAATTTTGAGAAAATACCGTTTTGGACAGGTCAACATATTCAAAACATTGAAGGGCAATTATATAGCGCAGCTATTCAACAAAATGAGGATTACAAAGAAGGTAGCTTCTTAGAGTTACAACGTAATTTGGAAAATGTAATTCAACAGTTGGGGGGCAAGCAAATTACAATGAGTAAAATTCCTCAACAAGCGTTAGACAAGCTTCCACAAAAGTTCCAAGTAGATTATGTTGCTGGTTTAGGAGATGTTTTTAATAACCCAACTCAGACCTTTGTAGTTCGTCAAGCGAATAAGAATATCTGGTTTCAACTTACTCAAACAGGAAATGGAAATGCAGGCTTATTGGTTGCTGAAACAAAACCTGTTGAAATTACATCAAAAGTATTAAATTCAGATCAATTAAAGACTACTTTAGACAAAGAAAATAAGGTCAATATCGAGGTCAACTTCGCCACAGATCAAGCCAATATTTTGCCTGAATCTCAGACTCAAATAGAACAAGTCATTCAATTGTTAAAAAATAATCCTGAACTCAAATTAACTATTAATGGTCATACCGATGGTTCAGGTGATGCAAAACACAATCAAGCCCTTTCAGAACAGCGTGCAAATGCTGTTGTTAAAGCACTCACCGATAATACTGGGATTCAACAAAATCGATTAACTGCAAAAGGTTTTGGTGATACTCAACCGGTTGCAGAAAACTCAACAGAAAATGGTAAAGCTTTAAATCGCCGGGTTGAACTGATTAAGTCTCATTAATTTTTCTGATGAAATATTGAATTTCTTAAATTAACAAAACCCATTTTAAATCAATGGGTTTTGTTTAAGATCTATTTCTTGCATATGCAACACACTGAGCAAAACGCTACCTAAAATAACCAAGTAAATGGTCAAATGATGTTCTAAAACGATAAATCATCCACTTATAACCTGCGATTGATTTGCTATTTTACAAATCTTTTTTGATTCAAAAATAAAAGTTTTAGTAACAATCACTTATCAACACAAAAGGAAGATGAATTACAAAAAAAATCAATAAAACACAGAATATTAAATATTTTCAATAATATAAATTTGCTGAATCTAAAAAATGCATATATATTGTATATACATTTTTGATTATCACCTTTGGGGATATACGTCATGGCTGAATTACCCAAAAAGACAAAGGTGAATAAAAAAGATGGGCAACTCTTAATTCGCATTAACAGTGCTGAGCGTGATCAGTTTTTACAACTCTGTGAAACGATGGACACCAGCGCAGCACGTGAGTTAAGAAAATTTATCCGTAGTTTTATCAAAAAACATCAGCCAACGGATACTCAAACTAAGGAGTAACATGATGTCTAAGCAAGTTAAATCTTTAAAGCAGAAAATCAAAGCACGTTTGGAAAAAATCTCCAAACACGAAGGTAAATTAAAAAAGCTCAAGAAAAAGCTTAAAAAACAGAAGTAATTCCGATAACCTATTTTAAGTTTGAACTTTGATAAAAGTCGCTTAAAAAGAAGGGCATTATGTAAATAATGCCCTTTTTACACGGCTAAAGAAATTAGGCAAAAGCTCTACCTAATAATCTTTCTACATCTACCGATTTGGCATCCAGCATTCCAACCACCCTTCCATAAAACGCACTATAACGTGTTGCAATAAAAGCATCCGCAACAAAATCGGGTGCATATTGTTTCAGCAAAATAGCCTGTGCCAAAATAACTAATCGGCTAACTAAGCTACGTGCCATAAATTGCAATTCATCTGCTTGTAAGCCATTAAATAATTTAAATAAAGCTTGTAATTCATTTTGTAGAATTGAATCTTGAGATGCGACTTGTGCCAATGATTTAAATAAGACTTCAATTGAATCGCGGTCACGTTGAATGGCACGTAATACATCCAAGCACATCACATTACCAGAGCCTTCCCAAATCGTATTCACTGGCGCTTCTTTAAAAATACGCGCCATAATTCCTGTATCAACATAACCATTACCACCAAAAACCTCCATCATTTCGCCAGTCAATTCAACAGTACGTTTACATATCCAGAACTTTGCGGCTGGGGTCATGATCCGTTTCCACGCCAGTGATAACTCATCTGTATTTTCATAGCAATGCGCTAAATGAAAGCTCAATTGCATGGCTGCTTCCGTTTCCAAGGCTAAATCGGCTAACACCGCTTGCATCAAAGGGTGTTCTGCCAAATGTTTACCAAAAGCTTTTCGTTGACGCGTATAGGCAATGCACTGCACCAAGGCTTGTCTTAACATCGCACTTGAGCCTACAGAACAAGTCAAGCGCGTATAATTTGCCATTTCAATAATCGTGGGAATGCCCCGTCCCGCTTCTCCGATCATGATGCCCCAAGCATTTTTAAATTCGACTTCTGAACTTGAGTTACTACGATTACCCACTTTATCTTTTAAACGTTGCACATGGATATTGTTTTTCGTGCCATCTTCCAACCAACGAGGAACAAAGAAACACGCCAAACCATCTTGTTCAGTTTTCGCAACAACTAAATGTGCATCACACATGGGAGCTGAGAAAAACCATTTGTGTCCTGTCAGTAGATAAGCCTGTCCACGACCTGATTCGGCAACAGGTACTGCGATGGTTTGATTGGCTCGAACATCTGAACCACCTTGTTTCTCCGTCATCCCCATACCTAACCAAATTGACTTTTTTTGAGCAATTGGCAAATCTCGTTCATCATATTCAGTAGATAATAGTTTTTCACCCACTTTTGCCCATAATTCAGGTTCATTTTGAATGAGTGGAATACTGCCTAAAGTCATCGAATTTGGACATAAATTGCCACACTCAACTTGCCCACTCAGAAAGAAACGTGCTGCCCAATCCACCCATTTGGTACTCGATTGTGGATGATTAAATGGATAAGCATGGGTATTAAATTGACGATTGAGCTTCATCCATTGGTGCCATGCTGGATGAAATTCTAAGAAATCTTTACGACGACCACGAGCATCAAAAGCATGTAATTCAGGGGTATGGCGATTGGCTAAATCGGCATATTGATAATATTCTGTGGAACCCACAATCTGCGCGAGTTGACTGAGGTTTTGCTGATCTGTACTGCCATAACGTTGCAATATTTCCTGCAACACCTGATCTGTTTCAAATAGATTGTAAGCTTGTAACTCGTCAAACTGGTTACTGATTTCATGGGTTTGCCAATTTTGTAGCGTGTTCATCCTGAAAATCCTATCTTGTTGTTTTAACCAATTACATTCAGTATAGAAGAAAATACCTTCAAGGATGTTCGGATTATTTTTATGGCTTTACCTGCAATCAATGTACGTCGTAAACCTCGCCAATCAAGGGCTCGTATCACGCAAGAAGCGTTGATTGAAAGCTTTGTTCGGCTTTTACATGAACATCCTGCTCATAAAATTACCATTCGAGAAATTACCGATATTGCTGGTGTTGGTTTAGGTACCTTTTATGAGTATTTTTCTAAAAAGGAAGATTTGATAGCGTTAACCATCTATCAACATGTTAAAAACAATGCTGAAACTCTTAAAAGTTATGCACAAAGCAGATATGACTTATCCACAGATTTGAGTTTTACTGACTATTTAGCGCAAATTATTCATTTTCAAATTGAGCAAATCCAATCTCAACAGTTTTTATGGGCGCAGTCTTTTCTCTTAGAACGGCAGATTTCAAGTATAGAAACTTATCAAAAAAGTTATGCCATGATGGTACAGATGTGGCAAAACATACTGAAACCTTTTATTGTGGATAATGAACAACTCGAACAGATCAGTCTAAACGTACAACGGATTTGCTATGGTTTTGTCTCTCAGACATTGTTGATTGAACCTGAGTTTAAAGATTGGAAAGTTTTAGAAAATGAAATCCTTCAGCAACTCAGCGTAATTTCAGATAAGGGGTGATCGCTGAGTTAAAAAGAAGAGGATAGTCGCATGACTCTTCATTTTTACCATTCAGTTTTCTTAGGCGAAATATCTTATATTTTATAGGAAATTCTACAGGATTATCTTAACTTTCAGATTTAAAGAAGAGACCACTATCCCATCTGAAGCTGTATTTTGATTTCAATATTGCAAAAATTTATTGAGTCACTCTTCCTAGCTTGTAAATGGGTATGCACAACCATTTAATCGTAAAAATAAATCAAATATAATATTTTTATCAATTTTACAAATAACAAAGTTCGACTTAAAGTGTAATTGTCTCTTTTAAAAAGCACACAACGCTTCGTATAGAAGCTGTGTATTTAAAGCAGATATCCAGCACTGTCCTGTGCCTTAAATTAAAAGATTAATCATTTAATTTAAGGACAAATAGATTTAACAATTGTTCACTATATTGGTTTTTGAAATACAGTTAATGTCATGTAATAGCGAATATTCTTTATCTATTCCATCTATTCAAAAATGAATACATGATTAATTAAAAATGGAGAAATAGAATGAGCCAAGACTCAAAAAAATGCCCTGTCACCCACCTAACAACTGCTTTTGGTGCACCTGTTGTAGACAACCAAAATAGTTTAACGGCAGGCGCACGAGGTCCTCTGCTTGCACAAGATTTATGGTTAAATGAAAAGCTCGCTAACTTTGTACGTGAGGTAATTCCAGAGCGTCGCATGCATGCCAAGGGTTCTGGTGCTTTTGGTACATTTACTGTCACTCATGACATCACACAGTACACACGCGCTAAAATCTTTTCACACATTGGTAAGAAAACAGAAATGTTCGCTCGTTTCACAACAGTCGCAGGTGAACGTGGTGCAGCAGATGCAGAACGAGATATTCGTGGTTTCGCATTAAAATTCTATACTGAAGAAGGTAACTGGGACCTTGTCGGAAACAATACCCCTGTATTTTTCATGCGTGACCCACGTAAATTCCCAGACTTAAATAAAGCCGTAAAACGTGATCCTAAAACCAATCTACGTAGTGCAACCAATAACTGGGATTTCTGGACATTATTACCAGAAGCGTTGCATCAAGTTACGATTGTAATGTCTGATCGCGGTATCCCGAAAAGCTTCCGTCATATGCATGGTTTCGGTAGCCATACTTATAGCTTCATCAATGCAAACAACGAACGTTTTTGGGTGAAATTTCATTTCCGTACACAACAAGGCATTGAAAATTTAACTGATGCCGAAGCTGAAGCAGTCGTAGCAAAAGACCGCGAAAGTAACCAGCGTGATCTATTCGATTCAATTGAAAATGGCAACTTTCCAAAGTGGAAACTTCAAGTTCAAATCATGCCAGAAACTGATGCAGAAAAAGTTCCTTATCATCCATTTGACCTCACCAAAGTTTGGCCACATGCAGATTATCCATTGATTGATGTTGGTGAATTTGAGCTGAATAAAAATCCTGAAAACTTCTTTTTGGATGTTGAACAGTCAGCGTTTGCACCAAGTAATTTAGTGCCAGGAATCAGCGTCTCACCTGACCGCATGCTACAAGCACGACTTTTTAACTATGCAGATGCGCAACGTTACCGTCTTGGTGTGAACTATCAACAGATCCCGGTCAATGCTGCACGTTGCCCTGTCCACTCCAATCATCGCGATGGTCAAGGTCGTGTAGATGCCAACTATGGTGGCTTACCGCACTATGAACC
This sequence comes from Acinetobacter sp. B-6, assembly GCF_056930735.1. Taxonomy (NCBI): domain Bacteria; kingdom Pseudomonadati; phylum Pseudomonadota; class Gammaproteobacteria; order Moraxellales; family Moraxellaceae; genus Acinetobacter; species Acinetobacter sp. B-6. Next base: position 89,294 of record NZ_JBXPBY010000004.1, read on the forward strand.
GAATAGTTTTGGTCAATGGCAAGAACAGGCTGAGTTTAAAGAACCTCCATTAAAAATCAGTGGTGATGCCGATTATTGGGATTTCCGTCAGGATGATGCAGACTATTTTAGCCAACCGCGTGCCTTGTTCAACTTAATGAATGATACACAGAAACAAGCTTTATTTGACAATACGGCGGGTGCAATGGGCGATGCCTTAGACTTCATCAAGTATCGTCATATCCGTAACTGCTATGCATGTGATCCTGCATATGGCGAAGGTGTTGCAAAAGCATTAGGACTCAGCGTTGCCGATGCGCAAGCTGCTCGAGACAGTGATCCTGCAAAAGGTCATCCTGGTTTTCTATAATTGATAGAAACATGAAAAACCACCTTCGGGTGGTTTTTTATTGTCTATAAATCAACTATATTGAAAAAAAGCTCCCATCTAGAGTGCAAACATGCAACAGAAAATTGAAGAGATCATTCAACAATATGACATTATCTTATTCGATGAAATTTGTGTGTTATGCAATGCTTGGGCAAAGTTTTTAATCCAGCATGATACTCAAGCAAGATTTAAGTTGGCTTCCGTTCAATCTCCACTGGGTCAATCCATTTTAAACTACTATCAAATGCCCACTGAACACTTTGACACCATGTTGGTGATTAAAAATGGACAAGCAAGCCGTGAATCTACAGCATTTTTAAAAGTCATTGAAGAACTAGGCTTTCCTTTTTCTGGATTAAAAATTGGTTATTTAATTCCAAAGTTTATCCGAAACTTTGTGTATCGCCGAATCGCTTTAAATCGCTATCGCCTATTTGGTACCACAGATCAATGCCTATTCATTTCTTCACATCATCAACACCATTTTTTGGAACATGTTGTTTATGAATCCACTTCAAGCAATTAGCCATGCCTTATTGAGTATCCAAATCACTTTAGCTGTATTATGGATTTATCAAGGCTTGGTGCCTAAAGTCATATATAAGGTCATTGAAGAACAGCAGTTTTGGGAATTTACAGGGATTCAATTCCTGAGCATTCCAAGCTTAATCCAACTCTCTGGCGTTGGAGAAATCATATTTGGCATATTGTTTTTAATTTTTAGACAATCAAAGGTACTACATTATTTAAATATCATGGCAATGCTGTTCTTTATCGTCGTGGTTGCAGTTGTTTATCCACACTATTTTGTTCAGGGTTTTAATCCCTTTATCATGAATACAGCTATGGCTGCACTGTCGATTGTTGCATTACAGCTTTTGGACACTGCTAAACATTCGTAAATTTACATACGGGCATTGTTGCCAAACTGTTCTTTCCATCCCTGAGTTTCACGAGCAATTTGTTTCGCCAATCTGCTTTTTACTTCTTTAATTAGCAAAGCCCGTTCCTGTCCATGAACAAAACGCCCTTTATATTGGGTTTGCATAGTTTGAACATAATCATTCAATATACGTTGCTGTTGCTTGGTTTTTGGTGGGTGATGTAGAAATTGCAGATAGCCTTCGTCAGGATTTATCTTTAATGGATCATCCATGACATCTTCAACGTAAAGTAACGCACTTACTAGTTTAACATTTCCCTTTGCATCTACAGTATAAGTTTGTTTACGGACGCCATAGGGATAACTCCATATCCCCTGTCGATCCGCGGCAGCCCAGTAACTATAAAAAATAATCTGATTATCTTTGACTGCATAATCACCTACTTCGATTTGAGTGATACTACAGTCGCCAGATGTTGCATATAGGGTATGCGTTAAAAGTTTTTTGCCATGCCGATAAAGTTCAATATCATTGCTTATAAAGCCGACATCATCTTGATTTGAGGCACTTTTTAACTCAAAAACAGTTTGATTAATTTTTAGATTTTGATTCTCTGCAAAAGCAGTGCTAGATAATGCTAGTGATAGCAGGAAACATTGAATTGTATTCATTGTTCAGCTCCCTCTTTTTTTAATCAGGCATAAATATTTTGTTCTAATTAAGTTCATCCATTTTAATTTATAAACATAACTTTTCTAAAACTGGAAGCAATTCACCTGCCTGATCAAAAGGTTGTGTTTGACGATAATGCTCTACTCTTTTGACCCGTTTATAATCCTGATCATCTCGACTCTTAAATTGTTCCAGTCGAGTAAATGTCCGATCTTTACATAATAGTTGATAATAATTAATTGTATATTGTTTTTTCGGATTTACACTTTTCACCCAAGCTTGGATAAGTTGATTACCATCAGATATGGTGGTGATACTTTCAAAAAATTGGGTATCTGCATGCTGGTGAATTAATTTCCATTCATCCCCTGTGTCTAAATCGTATTTTTCATGAAGAGGCTTAATCCGTTCAGAATCATCAGATGATGAACTCTCAGATGTTGCCATCGTCAACTGTTCTGCAACAGCACACAGCTCATCTGAAACACAATCTGTTGCATCAGTTGCTGCAACTGTTACAGGTTTTGCCACAACCGAAGTGAATGTCAAACTCAACAACAGTGTACTTAAAGCTATTTTTATCATTTTTATCTCAACCATTAATATAAGTTAGACCACCAATTTACGTCCTTCACGAATGCAATAGAATGGATTCACCATTTTCGATGAATTCTTCATGGCCTTTTGTAAATCAAGTTCAGGCTGATCACGATTTTCATCAGTCAATTGGAAAGTACGGTAATGTATCGCCAAAGAGCGTTTAGCTTGTAAATCTAAATGTGCCTGAAATGCATCTTGTGGATTCATGTGCATATATTTCATCAACGCGCGCGGTTCATATGCACCAATAGGCAATAGTGCAATACGTGGTGCACCTAAACGCTTTTGAATTTCTTTAAAATGTGGTCCATAGCCTGTATCGCCTGCAAAAAAGAAATGACCATGCTCAGACACGACCGAGAATCCACCCCACAAGGCAATATTTTGATCACGTAAACCACGACCAGAACCATGTTGTGCTGGGGTATAAACGATTTTTAAGTTTTTAAAAAGTGCAGATTGCCACCAATCCATTTCAATCACATGAAATTCTTTAGGTAAATAACTGGCATTGCCTAAACCCGTGTAGATCGGCATCGCAAATTTGTTATGCAACCATCTCAATGTTGCTAAGTCCATATGGTCATAGTGATTATGACTCAATAAAACAGCATGAATTTCTGGAAGTTGTTCTAAAGCAATTCCTGCTGGAATAACGCGTTTTGGACCACGACCATGTTTTGGACTGACATAATCTGCCCAAACAGGATCAGTTAAGAAATTATAAGGACCTATTTGTACCAACACTGTGGCATGACTCACAAACCAGACTTGCCAATCGTGATCATCGACTTCTTGGCGATTTTGCGGAAGTAGCCGCTTAGTTGCATAAAACTCTGCTGCTTCTTTTTGAGTGTCTACATTCCAAGTATAGGATTTACGTGTTCCCAGCCACTTCATAAGATCCCAACGGCTACGACCTTGTGGTTTACGTACTTCATTAAAGAAACGTTCGCCATTGTGTTGCTTAGAACCAATTACACTAAATACAGGTTTATACCAGGTGTGTGACAAACAATTTTCAGTATCAATTCGATAATGCAATTGCTGTATATGCTCAGATTGAATTGTCTTTTCTTGCATTGTATGGTCTTGTACCGTTTTATCATCCAAACGGACGATTGGCTCTTGTTTCGACATGATTACTCTAAACGCCCTTTCATTCTTTCAAGCCAAACTTGCTGTGTTTGTGGCTTGACAAATAATGCCACGATTTCGGGATGAATACTTTTAATCTTTACTTCAATTCGGTTGACACAGGCTTCTATCTCATCAGAAGTTAAACCATCTTTAAACTCTAAGCTTAATGATGCAATCACCTGATGAGCACCCATTTGTTCAGTCAATACACCATTTGCTGAATATACGGCAGGATCTTCCTGAGCAACCTCTAATACATTATGACGCAGTTTTGGATCAGCAGTTTCACCCATCAGTAGTCCTTTCGTCTCTCTGGCTAAAAGTAAAGCAGAGATTGCAAGAACCACACCGATCAATATTGAAGCAATACCATCCAATATAGGTAAATCAAACTGTTGTGCGCAGAATATACCAACAAAGGCAATGATCAAGCCGATCAATGCTGCAGAATCCTCAAAAAGCACTGTAAATGTCGTAGGATCTTTACTGCGGCGGAAACTTTCAAAATAGCCCATTTTCCCTTTCATTTTCTTAAAGCTTTTTAAGGCAATAAACCACGAAGTTCCTTCACACAGCATTGCAAATCCAAGTACAACATAATTCACCAAAGGTGATTCTATAACTTCTGGATGACGAATATGTTGAATACCCTGATAAATTGAAACCATTGCACCCAATGCAAAAACCAACAATGCAACAATAAATGCCCAAAAATACAACTCTCGACCATAGCCAAAAGGATGTTGATAATTTGCAGGTTGCTGAGATTTCTTTAAGCCATACAATAATAAAATTTCATTGAGTGTATCGACTACAGAATGAACAGCCTCACTCAACATAGCAGAACTATTGGTGATATAAGCGGCGATGAACTTTACCAAAGCAATTGCTAAATTGCCCAAAAGTGCTGCATATACAACAATTTTGTTGGAATCTGACATTTATTGTCCTGCTTTTTATCATCAAATACATCAATTTGATTTTTATACCTATCCTGCCTCATATTAACCAAACAACTTGTGATTTATTTTTATTTTTTGTTGCTTTTCACAATTGAGTGAATCTTTTTATGCAATCTGATTTAACCCCTATTCTAATGACTCATTCAAAGCACCACCCACAATTATTAGAAATTTGGGAGGCATCTGTACGTGCAACACATGATTTTTTAAATGAACAACATATTCTGCAAATTAAAGAATTAATCATTCAGCACCATTACTTTGACCATGTAAAATTGTTTCATGTGGAACGCGAACAGCAAATTGCAGGTTTTATGGGGCTAGCTTATAAAAAAATTGAAATGCTATTTGTAAACCCTATTTTTTTTGATCAAGGTATTGGCTCACTGTTGATTCAAAAAGCTTTTGAATTAGGTGCGGATGAAGTGGATGTCAATGAACAAAATACTCGCGCTTTAGAGTTTTATCTTAAACATAATTTTCAACAAATGGCGCGCTCTGAACTTGATGCGGAAGGTAATCCCTTTCCAATTTTGCATTTGAAACTGAAAAAGTAATCAAGACGATAAAGCCTGTATACCGTATGAGATAAATCTAGATCATCTCATACGGTAATAAGCTCAAAAAGTTGTAGTTAAAAGAATAATGATTAAATATTGAATTGCTGTTCATTAATATATTTTAAGAATTATTTAAAAGAGGATTTTCTATATTGAAATACCTATGGGTTTTAATAATCCATTTATTTTCTAAATACTATAACCATCTTCACCTGATCATTGTTTATCGATTATACTCTTGCAAAATCTTAATAAGACTTTTTTTGGATTATTCTTTGGACGAGTTATATGGAATTACGACACCTAAGATACTTCATTACTGTGGCTGAAGAGCTGAACTTCAGTAAAGCAGCATTGAGGCTTTATACTGCACAGCCCTCACTCAGCCAACAAATCAAAGATCTTGAAGAAGATGTCGGTGTCAAACTATTGCATCGAACCAAACGGAAAGTCGAACTGACAGAAGAAGGTGCTGTTTTTCTTGAGCAAGCACGTCTCACCTTGGCACAAGCAGATAAGGCTGTTGCCATGGCTCGACAAGTTTCTAAGGCAAAACAACAATTACTACGCATAGGTTTTGTACCTGTTGCTGAAATGAAAGTCTTCCCTTATGTGTTGCCCAATCTCAGAGTTCAAAACCCTGATTTAAAGATTGAGCTACTCAGCTTAGACAATCACGAACAAATACGTGCCATCAAAAAAGGTGATTTGGATATCAGCTTTACTCGGCATAATTTTCATAATGATACAATCGAAAGTAAATTTGTATTGCGTGAACCACTCATTTTTATTTTGCCTAAAGACCATCCACTGGCACAATACGAGCGTATTCCAGTAAAAGCACTCAATGGCGTTGATTTTGTGATTCCTGCGGAAGAGCCATCAGGTACATTACACAATTCTATTTTAGACTTTGCGAAGCAGCATCATATTGAATTTAATGTTGTGCAAAAAGTAGACAATATTTTATCTCATATCAATTCTGTGGGTATGGGGCTCGGTTGTAGTATTGTGCCTGGCTATATCGCTCCATTGGCAATGAGTAATACCATCATTCGTCCATTAGATGTTGAACTTCCTTATTTAGACTTATATGTCAGCTATAAGAAACTTACCCACGCTGTTGCAGTACAAAAATTTATGGCTTTACTGACAAAAACGTTCCATCTTGATATCAACCGTATAGACAGTTAAATGTTGCTATGGGATAAAATCATGCTGTATTTACATGATTCATCGCACAGAGTGCTTAAGACATTCTCATGCTCACAAACAGCGAAACTTATTCATCTTTGAAAGCAACAAATACACTTGAATAAGTTACTTTCAATCGCATATATTTCTCATTTTAGAGAAAAATATCCTCTAAAGTATTAGAATGGGGGATTACCGAAGCTTTTCACTTTCTTTAATCAAGAACGACAACATAAGTCTCATCATCTGATGCTATTTCAGTTAAGATATTTCTGAATAATCATAACAATGATAGTAAAGGCTGAATGATTGTGGCGATATCGACATTTCATCATATTCGTACAGGGATTCAATCTCGTCCCTATTTTTTTATTACTTTTCTTATCACTTTTGTGGTTTATGCTGTATTGGGGCTAAGTACAGATTTGGCATGGTCAACCAAATTGTTATTCGGTTGGAATATCGCAATCATGATCTATCTAGTACTGACCATGAAGACTTTATGGGCAACCCATCAAACCCACATTCTCAAGCGAGCCCAACAACAGGATGCCAGTAAGTGGATTATTTTACTTTTGGTCATCTTTGCTTTAGTGATGTGCTTCATTGCAATTGTGGTTGAACTCTCACATATGCCCAGCAATACAATGTTTAAATTTGGGCATTTGAGCTTGGCGATATTGACCATTATTTTCGCATGGTTATTTATGCATACTGTGTTTGCCATTCATTATGCACATGATTTTTATTTGGCTGTGGCAAAGCATCAAGATGGCGGATTGGATTTTCCCAAAACACCTGAACCAACCTATCCTGAATTTCTATATTTTAGTTATGTGATCGGTACTTCTGCACAAACCGCTGATGTATCCATTACTTCTCGCTCAATGCGTGTCTTAAATATTTTACATATCCTTTTGGCCTATGGGTTTAACACTACAATTTTGGCAATCTGTATTAATGTTGCGGCAGGTTTTATCTAAACACGGATATAGCCACGTGAGTTCAAATCATTGATATCGTAAAACTGTTACGCCACTCTCAACTTTTAATTAGGTTTTCCAACTGTAAAGGCGGATGACCTCATTGAAAATTTAAAATAACTGAAACTGAATGCGAAAGAATTTTTCGCATGACCCGATGAGTTAAATGCCATAAATCCCTAGCCCTCACATTTTGAATTCTAAATTACGTGAGTTCGACGCAACTATATCTTCAACTCATTGAAAAAAAATAAGTCTCTGCGGAGTCTTGCTGAGTTCTCACCCAATTTCAGGATCAGCCTGCGGCTCGCCATACTTTTGTTTTGGCAAAAGTATGCAAAACCATTGTCATCCGCAAAACTCGTCAACGACCAGCTACATATTCGATCAGTCGCAGAAACAATACCTTATAGAAGTAGTCCTGCCTCAAACAACTGCGGATGACGTTTCCGAGTATCATATTTCATCAAGAATTTTTATCGAGCTCAGGTTAAATTGTGTTATGTCCTTTTTTTTAAGTACTTAGAGAGTTGAAATTCGCGTAACTGTTAAAAACTCATACCATAAAATATAATTTTTCTCTTCTCAGCAATACCTCAATTTTTCAAGACAATGATGCAAAACCAGTCTAATTTCTGATTTTGCATGGTCTTGAAAGTTACTCTGCAAAAAGCGATTGAGGATTTTTTAAATTTTTACGACTTTTGACTGCATCAAGATATTTTTCAATTGCTGGATGACTTTCAATCTGTGCCATCTTTAATTGCCAAAATAGCATCGAGCCCACAAAAACATCCGCTGCGGTAAATTGCTCACCACAAAGATAGGGTTGAGCTTGTTCCAAGCCTTGAATTAAAGCCGTATAAGTATCCTGAAAATTCCCATACCCGATATACATTTTTTGGTCATCAGAAATTTCAACTTTTAATGCGCGATCTGAATTGGCTGCATCCCACGGACCAGCAGCAAAGAGTAACCAACGGTAATATAAGCCACGTTTTGGATCATCTAATGCAGGTGCAAGACCTTGATCAAAAAATTTATCTGCCAAATAAGCACAAATTGCCGCCATTTCATAAATCACAATATCGCCATCAACCAAAGTTGGCACTTTCCCAAATGGATTAATTTTTAGATAAGATTCTGATTTCATTTCAGTATGATACGCCAACTCAATTTTTTCAAATTCAGCACCAAGTTCAATCAATAGCCACTCAATCACAAGACCTCTAGATTGTGCGTTGGTATATAGTTTTAAGCCCATTTTTCCATTCCTTTATTGTGGTTGTTATAATATAAACGTGGGTATTGTCAGTTTTTGTCAGGAGCATGTGTGTTTGATTTCCTTTCTTGCTCTTTTTGCCACCATGCCTGAAAAAGATGACGTTTAAATTCAGGATAGACCGTTTCTGACACATGCATTTTTTGAATGCGATCTAAACGAAAATTTCGAAAGTCTTCGCGCAATTCACACCACGCAGCCAAAAGCATTTTGTCATTAAAATAGCCCAACACAAATGGCCAAAGTACTCGTGTAGAAATATTCTGTTTTTCATCTAAATAATCGACTTCAATTTTGACTTGATAGCGGATTGCCAAACGCACCTGTTCTACAGTTTTTTCATCAACAGCCAACCAGTGATTGATAGAACGAAGCATGGTTTCATTAATTAATTCCTGTTTATTTTTTGGAAGCACTGCATTGAGCTTCGTTAAGACGGAATGTGAGGCACTTTTCAATGCGGGATCTGGCACAGATTTTAACCAATGCAGTGCCAAAAACACTGCTTCAACTTCTGTTTCATCCAGACTCATCGGGGGAAGCAAAAAGTTTTCTTTGAGCTGAAAACCTAAACCTGCACTGCCTTCGATATGAACACCTTGATCTCGTAAACTTTCAATATCCCGATAAACGCTCCTAACACTGATTTCTAAATGCTCGGCTAAATGGCGTGCAGTAATCGGATAACGTTGTTCCCGTAAATGTTGGAGTAAAGTGAGTAATCGTATTGAGCGGCTCATAAAAAATTTTCTTGTAATGTTTTTTGCTTTTGAGTAAAGACGTTGTTTGCCATATACAAACAACGTAAAGAGACATTTAAGCGACTTCAGAAGTATTGATTTGCGTCTTTAAAAATTGATGTAAAACAGTCACATTATTGGCAATCATCAAGGGATTAAATGTTTTCAGTACCTCAACACTATGCACACCATAACTCACACCCACACGCGGCATTGCAATTTTTTGCGCCATTTCCAGATCATATGAGGTATCCCCCACCATAATCGCCTGTGTAGCATCCATCCCCGTGTAATTTAAAATTTCAGTCAACATCAAAGGATCTGGCTTAGATTTAGTCTCATTGGCTGCGCGCGTGACTTCAAATAATTCAAGACTTTGTGTTTGAGCTAAAACTCGATCTAGACCACGACGGCTTTTCCCTGTTGCAACAGCCAATTTAATATTCTGATTTTTTAAATCGTACAACATCTCAGAGACGCCAGCGAACCACTGATCATCTTTAGAGTGTTCAACATAATGATCGCCATAACACTTCAAAATATCTGCATGCAATGCAGGAACTTGAGGAAATAGCACTTGTGCCACTTCAGGCAACCCTAAACCAATAATGCTTTTAGCTGCTTCAGGCGTTAAGGGTTGATCATAGACTTTTGCAGCAAATAATAAACTTTCAACAATTTGCCCAACTGAATCAAATAATGTTCCATCCCAGTCAAAGACAATCAGTTCTACAGGCTTTTGCATGAATTACTTCCAATATGTGTTCCGTTGATTGGGTCTTTACATTCCCGATAAAGGTTACCGTATCACAGACCAAGAGAGGTGATATTGATTTATTTTCATCCTTGACAGGTTAAAGTCATCACTTATTTTAAACATGTGGAAATTTTGATCATCAAATTTCCACATGCTATAAAGCAAAAGAATAGGATCGTTTGATCCAATTAATCTTTCTTTTGTGCTCTTAGCTGTGCAACCAAACTCTGCATATCTTCGGGTAAAGGCGCTTCAATCACAGGATAACCCGGAATTTCCAAGCGCATCGCATGCAAACATAAGCGACGTGGATTTGGTCCGCGATATTCTGTCTCATGACCATATTTTTCATCCCCAACCAGAGGATGACCAATACTTAATCCATGCACACGAATTTGATGGGTACGCCCTGAAAGAGGTGACGCATAGACCAAAGTGGCATGCATAAAACGTTCAGCAACATTCCACTGCGTCTTAGATTCTTTACCATCTTTTGACACACGTACACGACGTTCGCCATTAGATAACTCATAACGCAATAATGGTTGGTCAATAAGTTGACGATCCAGACTGACCTGCCCTTTCACGATTGCGGCATAAGTTTTTTGAATCTTATGCTCCCGCAGCAAGTCTTGTAGTGTTTTTAATGTACTGCGTTTTTTACTGACCATGACCAAACCAGAAGTATCACGGTCGATACGGTGAATCAGCTCTAAATATTTTTTGCCTGTTGCTGCACGCAAGCCTTCAATCAAACCATACGCTACGCCACTCCCCCCATGTACAGCAATTCCAGAAGGTTTATTGACCACCATCAACCCTTCATCTTCATAAATTACACGGCTGAGTAAACTCTGTGCGACTTTATCAGACACAGGAGCATCCGTTTCATCTTTCTGTTCAAATCGAATGGGAGCAACACGGATTTGATCACCAATTGCCAATTTAGTTTCAGCCTTGATACGCTTTTTATTGACGCGTACTTGCCCTTCACGAATTAAGCGATAGATCCGACTTTTTGGCACACCTTTAAGACGCGTAAACAAGAAATTATCTATGCGTTGACCTTCTTGATGCTCGTCCACTTCAAACCAAGTGACACTTTGCCATTGTTGCGTAGAATTCATACAGTTACGTGATCCAATAAAAAACTAAAATTTGATTAAAAACTGATCATTTAGACTATACTTTTCATACAAAATAAGTGTATAGCCCATAGGCAGATGATTCAAGGTTTGCTATAGTCAGCGCACGGATACCACCGTAAGTGAAGTTTATTATGTTCCTTTCACCCATTGAAAATGGAATATAAAAGGTAAACCTCACGACAGATGCGGAAAGGTCCCAAAAGAATATGCCGACGCCGAAGGCTTTATTATATCGGCAAAAAGACAAACTGTTGCGTTTAATTGTACTTAAAGTACAGAAATCGGTTTGTTTAAAAATATATGTCGCCAACCCAGACGTTGGTTTTTAAACATAAACTGATACACATCAGACAAGTCGCTTTAGAGTGTTTTTCAGGACATAAGTGTTTGAGGCATTGGAACTGCACAATTTGTAAAGATACGATGATCATTCCGTATCAAGACGCTCTCACCAAAGTTGAGAGACTCTTCGAGCAATGTGATAGTGAAAGACGAACAAATCAGTCATCCAATGCACCACTTTGAGTACCAGTGAAAGCCTCAAAACTTTAATTGTGCAAAGATTAAAGAAGTATTGCAGCATCAATACAGGTATCAAAAGCCCAAGCTTGCTCAAAACAAGTGGGTTCATTACTGAAATCATATAGATGTACTGATGGTTTGAGTTTTGATCCAATATTCAGATGTTCGCTTCACTTAAACAGATAGCGAGTTGTTGGTGTGAATCACTATTAGGTGTTACACCCATGAAACGTATGTTGATTAATGCAACACATGCAGAAGAAGTTCGCGTTGCACTCATCACTGGTCACCGTCTTTATGATTTCGACTTAGAAAATCGTACCCGTGAGCAAAAGAAAGCCAATATTTATAAAGGGCATGTCACTCGCGTAGAACCCTCTTTAGAAGCTGTATTTGTAGAATATGGTGCAGGTCGTCAAGGTTTCTTGTCGATGCGCGAAATAGCCAATACATACTACAAAGCAGACCCTCGTCAAACTTCAAATATTCGTGAGTTAATCACAGAAGGTACTGAACTTTTAGTTCAAGTTGAAAAAGAAGAACGTGGCAATAAAGGTGCTGCGCTTTCGACGTATATTTCACTTGCTGGTCGCTATTTGGTGCTTATGCCAAACAATCCAAAAGGTGGCGGTATCAGTCGTCAAATTTCTGGATCAGTTCGTGAAGAATTGAAAGAGATGTTGGCATCATTGAACACTCCACGTGGTATGAGTGTCATTGTACGTACTGCGGGGATTGGTCGCTCACAAGAAGAACTACAACTCGACTTACAACATTTATTGGACCTTTGGGCGCAAATTCAAAACTCAGCGAACTCTGGTCCATCACCAATGTTGGTTCACCAAGAAGCAGGTGTGGTAACACGTGCAATTCGTGATTACTTACGTGATGACGTAGCAGAAATTTTAATTGATTCAGAGCAAGCATATAACGAAGCCTATAACTTTGTTAAAGCAGTGATGCCAAATCAATTGGATAAACTCAAAACCTATACCTTGAATGAACCATTGTTTGCTCACTTTGGTATTGAAAGCCAAATTCAAACGGCTTATGAACGTGAAGTCAAACTTCCTTCAGGTGGTTCGATTGTCATTGACCAAACTGAAGCATTGGTTTCAATTGATATCAACTCAGCAAAATCAACACGTGGTCACGACGTAGAAGAAACTGCGTTAAGCACCAACTTAGAAGCTGCTGAAGAAATTGCGCGCCAATTACGTTTACGTGATATCGGTGGTTTGGTTGTAATCGACTTTATTGATATGACCAAAGAACGTAACCAACGTATGGTTGAAGCCAAACTTCGTGAAGCAACACAAAGTGATCGTGCACGTATCCAGTTTGGTCAATTGTCACGTTTTGGTTTGATGGAAATGAGCCGTCAACGTTTACGTCCTTCATTGGAAGAAGCAACAGGTTATGTCTGCCCACGCTGTCACGGTACAGGTATGGTACGTGACTTACGCTCACTGTCTCTTTCAATCATGCGTAAGGTTGAAGAAATCGCGCTTCGTGAACGTCATGGTGAAGTTCAAGTTGAAGTGCCTGTTGAAATTGCGGCATTCTTATTAAATGAGAAACGTCACAGCCTAGTTTACTTAGAGCAAACCTCAAATGTACGCGTGACTGTACTCCCTCACCCGCATTTAGAAACACCGCATTACGAAATTTCGTATAACCCAGAAGGCTTTGCGCCGACAAGCTATGAGCGTACAGAAGCAACACGTTCAAGTGAAAAAGAATTGGGTTACCAATCTTCTGAATGGCATTTGGAAGAAGAACAGACTCAGCAAAATACAGCACCTGTTCAAGCTCAAAACAATAAGCAAAATAGAAAGCAACAACCTGCTCAAGCTCAAAAAGCAGTACCAGCACAAATTGCTCAAACATCATCAAGCCCATGCGCTTGGTTAGAAAACTTGTTTGTACAAAAACAAGCTGCAACCATTGATCAATCACGCACTGCAAATAATGCAGCAGCAGCAATTGAGCAAATGATTAATGGTGGAGCTGTCAGCCGTGGTCAGTTTGGTCAAATCAATCAGCATGCTTCAACAGCGATTGAAGCTCAGATTGTTCCTGAAACAAATGCTTATCTTTCACATACACCTGTTCAAAAGTCAGAACCGCGTGAATATGAAAAGCATGTTGAGAAAGAAGAAAAATCTCAACGCAACAATAAAAACAAAAATCGCAATAAGCATAAAGAGTCTCGTGAACAAGCGAATGATCAGCATCAAGTGATCGAAGAAGTTGTTCAAGTGACTCGTCAAGAGCAACGCCAAGAACAGCGTCAAGAGCAACGTGATCAACGTCGCCAACAAAAGCAACAGCGTTCACAACACGATCAACAGGCTGATAGCAACAATGAGCAAGCTGTTCCACGTCGTGATCGCAATCATCAACAACGCCCAAATCGCCCAAATCGCCATCGCGACAGCAGCGTATTTAATGATGAGCAACAATCAGCGCCTCACAACGCGCCTGTAGAGTTAGCTCAAACTCAAGAGAAACAACCAAAAGTTGAAATTATTGATGCACCACAACATGCGTCAATGACAACTGCATTGGTGGTCAATCTTGATCAGGCGCAAAGTGAAATTGTTGCATTGACACCACAACAAGCCACAGTACCTGCAAAAGCGAAGAAACATGATCGTCATGAAAAAGGCGAAACTGTCGCAAAAGCACCTCGCCCTGTTGAAACTCAACCTGTGGCGAAGCCTGTTGAAGAAAATCAGCATGCACAGGCTGAACCAGAGCTCAGTATTGAAAAGGCTGAAGTACAGCAACCTGTTCAACGTGCGAGCAATGATCCTCGTCAAAAACGTCGTCAACAGCGTGAAGCAGCACAAGCAAAAGCAGCAACACCAAAGATCAGACCTTCACAAGTACCGACATTAAACCAGTACTCAGTTGGTTCTTTGATTCGCCATGTCTATGGTGATGATTGTGCGGTATTGATTGAACAATTTGGTCTAATTCCAACATTCAATCGTGCATTGCTTAAGTTCACAGAAGAGTATTCTGCAACCTTAACGGTTCAAGAAACTGCTGAACCTGCGAAGCAACCTGTGACACGTGATGTTGCTGTTACAAAAGCAGCACCAGAAGCACAACCTGCTGAAGTGTTAGACTTAACTCCACCAAAACCTGAAAATGACCGTCGTGTAGCCAATGACCCTCGCGAACGTCGTCGTTTAGCAAAACAGGCTGCGGTACAAGCAAAGCAAGAGCATCAGGCTGAACTTGAGCAAAATCAAGAACAAGCACAACCCGTAGCGCCAGCTGAAGCTAAAGCTGAAGACACAGCAACTGTAGATATTTCTGCACCGAAAGCTGTTGAAGAAAAAGCACCAACAGAAAATACTGTAGAAACCACAGTAGCGCCTGTTGCAGCTAAAACAGCTACAGCAACTGAAACAGTAGTAGCAAAACCGTCTAAAAGCGCAACAGCCGCGACAGAGAAAGCACAAAAAGCACAGCAAGCTTTAGCTTTAGATACAGCAGCAACTTCTGATGAGGCAGAAACATCTAAGACAGATGTTGCGGCAACAGAAGAAAAACCTGCTCGCCCTCGTCGCCCTCGTGGACGTCCACCGAAAAAAGCGACACCACCTGCTGCGGAGTAATTCAGCAAATTTGCTTAAAATATAGCGATTAAAGGAAACCTAGTCATTTCGATGGCTAGGTTTTTTTGCTATTTTGAATAGATTTTAAAGACATTTGTCAGATTAGGTTGATTGCACTAGTCTTAAACGATTAAAAAGACAAATGTCTAAACGATAAGGTGGTTTTTATTTCCAATTTGATTCTCGAATCTGGAACTAAGAATAATATCTACAGATCATGTATACATGTTTACTCAAATGCAGACATGACATGAAAGTTGATGTGTACCTTATGCAGATCAATGACACACTAAGAAATTGTATCGGATTACGAAAAAAAAATAGGATTGATATGAGTCAAACAACACAGACCGATCTCATCGGATTTGCTGATGTAGCCGAGCGCTTACCACAGCTCATCAATAAGCTTCCAAATATCCTGACTGGACTTAAACAAGCTTATATCAGAACGCCCAACACACCTGCTGGGCTAGGTCTAGCTTTTGAGCGTGCGGTCAAACGTAATCCATATGGAGATGCGTTATTATTTGAAAACCAACGCTACAGTTATAAAGAACTGAATGCTTGGGCAAATCAAATTGCACATTTCTATCTTTCTCTTGGTATAAAAAAAGGCGATGTGATCACTGTGATGATCGAGAATCGTCCAGAGTTGATTGCAACAGTGATCGCTTTAGCAAAAATTGGCGTAACCTCTGCACTTGTGAACACTTCACAAACAGGCAAAGTACTCACACACAGTGTCAACCTCGTTAATCCTGTGGCAATTGTTGTGGGAGAGGAATGTCGTGCTGCTGTGGATGAAGTTCGTCAAGATTTAAACATCGCTTCAGATCGCCTACACTGGTTTGCAGATCAAGACACCTTAAAAGAACCAGGTAGTGCACCACAAGGCTATGTCAATCTTGCACAGCAAATTGATGCATTCCCTAAATTTAATCCTGCAACAACTCACAATGTTAAAGGTAAAGATGGATTATTTTATATCTATACCTCTGGAACAACGGGATTACCTAAAGCGGTTATATTCACCAATAGTCGTTGGACACTCGCTTATGGAACCTATGGTCACATCCTAAATTTAGGTGAAGATGACGTAATGTACTGTACTTTACCGCTCTACCATGCAACAGGCATGGTGGTATGTTGGTGTGGCGTCATTGCAGGTGGTTCGGCTTTGGCAATTCGACGTAAATTTTCAACCTCTGCATTTTGGTCAGATGTGAAAAAATTTAACGCATCTGCAATTGGGTACGTAGGAGAACTTTGTCGCTATCTTATGGATGCAGCCCCATCCGAACTTGATCATTCACACCGCGTTACCAAAATGATCGGTAATGGCATGCGTCCAAATATCTGGAACAAGTTTAAACAGCGTTTTGGCGTAGAAGAAATTCTTGAACTGTACGCTTCAAGTGAAGGCAATGTGGGGTTCAGCAATATCTTCAATTTTGATAATACTGTTGGGTTTTCACCTACTCCTTATGCCATTGTACAGTTTGATAAAGAAAGTAACGAAGCAGTACGTGATGCAGATGGCTACTGCCAAAAAGTCAAAAAAGGTGAAGTGGGCTTACTGATTGGTAAAATTACCAAACGTTCTCCTTTTGATGGCTATACAGACCCCGAAAAAAACAAATCCGTGATCATGAAAGATGTCTTTAAAAAGGGCGATGCTTATTTCATTACAGGTGATTTGGTTCGTGATATCGGTTTCCGTCATGCTCAATTTGTTGATCGTCTGGGAGATACTTTCCGTTGGAAAGGCGAAAATGTATCTACCACTGAAGTTGAAAATATCTGTAGCGACTATCCCAAGATTACAGAAGCAGTGGTTTACGGCGTTGAGATTCCAAATACCAATGGTCGTGCAGGTATGGCAGCAATTACCTTACATGAAGGCGAACAGCTGACAGAACAAGATTTAAGCCAGATGGTTACAGATTTTAAAAAGAACTTACCTGCTTATGCAGTTCCAGTTTTTTTACGTATTCAACAGATTGTAGAAACGACTGGAACATTTAAATATCAGAAGAATAAATTGAAGGAACAGGCTTTTAATCCTGAAAAAACTTCTGATCGTTTACTGGTTTTATTGCCAAGTGCGACAGCATATTGTGATGTCACAGCAGAGGTTTATGCCAATATCGAAGCTTATAAATACCGTTTCTAGAAATAAAAGCCCTGTTTTCAGGGCTTTTTTAATTGATTTTGTGTTATTTATAACCGAACGTTGCAAAGTTTCTTAATTTTTACTTGCGCTCTATCAATATCTTGCTAAAATACGCTCCATCAAAACAAAAGGGTCGTTAGCTCAGCTGGTAGAGCAGCGGACTTTTAATCCGTTGGTCCCGCGTTCGAATCGCGGACGACCCACCACTTATTGTTTTGACCTGTATGGATATCGAATGAAAATTACTGATTTTCATGTCGCTTTAAGTAAAGTTTTACTTTACATCCTAACTCAGGGTCGTTAGCTCAGCTGGTAGAGCAGCGGACTTTTAATCCGTTGGTCCCGCGTTCGAATCGCGGACGACCCACCATCTATATGTTTCAATCTGAACATGGATACCGAATGAAAATCTAGATTTTCATTGATTCGGATAAAGTGATACTTTATACATCCTGACTCAGGGTCGTTAGCTCAGCTGGTAGAGCAGCGGACTTTTAATCCGTTGGTCCCGCGTTCGAATCGCGGACGACCCACCATTCTTTCTTCGGGCTTCTTTCTGTACTGTTTAAGTACTATACTAGAAATGAAACCTGCAAATATTCCGACCTAGACAAAACATCATCTTTTTTGATGCTTCGCCGTTCTCGAAATTTTGCTTGATCTTTTACTTTTGTTTAAACACTTTTAGACAGGTATTGGGTTGTTAGCTCAGTTGGTAGAGCAGTAGACTCTTAATCTATTGGTCGTGGGTTCGAACCCCACACAACCCACCAAATTTAAAAACGATCTATCTGTTTTAATTCTCAAAACGCTTTAAGACATACGCTTTCATTGGCGCTGTATGGTGTTGAGCAAAATACAAACGGTTCTCTTCAGTTCCATTAAGAATTTTATCAATGTCCATCACCAAATTATTTTTCTCATCCACTTTATAAAAAAATTGAATTCCTTCGATTCGATTTACAATGATTTCATGCTGCGCGTCATCATAAATCCATGTATTTTTTTGATAGCTTCGATTTGATTTTACATCACTATTTTCATTGCTTATTTTGCCCATATATACAAATGTACGGTGCGCTGTTCCATCTGCGAGTAAGTTGATAATAAACTCTGCACTGCCCTGTTCACACTTGGCAAATGGATCATCACAGCTGATTTGCACATGATAGCGTCCAACAAACTCTTCAGCTTTGGATGGTAAGGTTTCACGCTGCGGTGCAAAACCTTTAATCTCTGCCATTGCAGGTAAGGTCGCCTGCCCCGCAACTTCACTCAACTTCTTGCCATCACTGGCAGGTACAGCTTGTGTTGCTTCTTGCAAAGCAATCTCACTAGATGAATTCTGTGAATCAGAAGCCCCCTGCTGCTTATTGTTCGATTTTGAAGAATCACAAGCACTCAATAGGCTACAGATGCCTATACCTAAAATTCCAAGGAAGCTTGTTTTATGAACCATCAAATGCATAAATCCCAATAACCCAAATATACTGAGTAAAAAACATGTCAAACATTCATCTACATGCGCATATAGTATTGCGTTGTACCACTTCTCGAAATCTTCACGGTATTTTTTTTACAAAAGTATAAAAAACACTTTTTTTTCAACTCGTCAGCACTTGCTTTACGTCCGCTTTTTTACAGTATTTTGAATAATTTAAGAAACATTGTTACACAGTATTAACAATTTTTATCGGCACTTTACTTGAAGAATTGTGTCAGAACTCCATTATTAAAAGTACAGAGATTGTTCTTATAGTGCTAAAGCATGATCTGTGACAGATAACTTTCTAAGGAGATTTAAATGACCAATTCTGGTTTATATCGTTCAAGCCGACATAATATGATCGCCGGTGTTATGGGCGGTATTGCTGAACGTTTTGGTTGGAATGTGACTTTGCTGCGCATCATTTTCGTGATTGTTTCATGTATGAGTGCTGCATTCCCAGGTATTCTGGTCTATCTAATTCTTTGGTTACTGATGCCTAAACAGAATTTACGTTTGAATGATCATCAAGGTTATCAGCGTCCCGTACGTACCATTTATGAAGAGAAAACCCATTAATTAAAATTCTTTTAAACACTTTTCCCTTTTCTGCTACAACAGTTCCCCCAAACTGTTGTAGCTTTTTTTATTCAACATCACTTTATTTTTGATGATTTAACTGTTGTTGTAATGCGGCAATCATATCTGCGCGACTGATAATCCCCACCAATTTCTGATTTTCAATCACAGGAATATAGTTAAAAGACCGTTCCACAAAATATGGCACAAGATCTTGAATCGGCTGTGTTGGTTGTACAGTTACGACCTGTCGATTCATAATTTGTTTTACAAAGTGCTCCCATGAGGCTCGTGGATCAGCCGCTCGTTTAAACCATTCCACAATTTCATACAGCGCCAATGTACCCACCAATTCATGTGCGGCATTGACCACAGGTAAACTCATTAAATTTACCCGTTTGAATTTGTCTAAAGCTTGGTGAATATCGTCCTGCTCGTCTAAACGAATCACATCTTTACTCATAATATCCTGACAAAGAAACTCATGAACTGCACGCGCATTGGCTTTCTCTTGTGCTTCTAAAATGATTTTTTGTAAATCATATTCACTAATGTCTAAAAGCTGAGTTTGATACTCTAAGACCTCTTGAATATCTTGGGGTTGGATGGTGACCTTCTGTGTTGGTGTTGGGTCTTTAGATCGAACATTGAGCTGTGCACTTTGGGGATATTGTTTGCCTAGCATTCTGTTAAAAATAATTGCGATAGCCAACAAAAATACAGAGTTGATCAACACGGGATAGAAAATAAAATGATAGCCCAGTTGGTGTACCGAATCACCGCCCAATACAGCAGTAATTGCCACAGCTCCACTTGGCGGATGCAATGAATCGGTGCTCATCATTAAGAAGATCGACAATGCAACGGCTATACTAAATGCTTCCGTTGGATTGGAAATCAATAATGCACAGGTCACACCAACCAAACCAGCAATGGTATTGCCTACTACCATATTCCAAGGTTGCGCCAAAGGACTTGCGGGCACTGCGAATAGCAATACAGAGGATGCTCCCATCGGTGCGATATACCATGCGTTAAAGCCGCCTAATACATACCAACAGATCAGTGAAGATATCGCCAAGCCTAAAAGTGCGCCTAAGCCACAAATTAAACGATCTTTTAGAGGTAACACTTTAAAATTGGGTTTTAAGGTATTTAACCATTCAAGTTGCGTATGAAACACGACGATCCTGCACTTTTGCACTGTTGAAGTGCGAATTATACGTTGTTGTGATTATAAGATGTATTTATTATCCATCTTAGCTGTATAAATTTTTCTACTATATTTCTCACACAGTGATTTTTTATCGTGTATATTCAGTTAACTGGGCTAATCTTTTGCCATATTCTTGCATAAGGCAAAATTCATACATCGGTGAACCAATATAACGCCCTGCGTTTTGACACTCCTGATCAACATAGGCTTTCCATAAGCGTTGAGATTTCATCAGGTCCGTATAACGTTCTTGTTGATTGTCTTTTTGACTTTGTTTTTTAATCTGATCCAACACTTTAACAATTTCTTTTTCATAGAATGCTTTGCCTTGATGACTACATATTTCTACAACAGCATTATTAATATTGCCCAATCCAAGTTCTTCTATGGTTTGATCAACACATTTATTGTATACATCTATCTGTACATCTTGATTTTCCGCATATAGCAAAGTGGAAAAAATCACAGTAGAAAAAATAATCAATTTTAGGCATGCTTTCATTATTTAATCTCTTTTGTTGTTTTGATCATGGTTCAATATAGCAATAAATCTATTTTAAAAGCTTTATTTTTAGCACCGAGTATTAGCTTAATCCTATTAATCACTTTTTTTCTTTTCATGAATCATCAATATGATGTGCAGTCAATACTCACAGTATTTGGCATCAGCTTAATGATTTATTTGATTTACTGTGTGATCGTCATTCCAATTGCATATGTACTTTCATTATGGCTTGCACACAAATATTGGCTCAATTTTTTCAATATTTTCGCGGGTTCATTATTGATGTGGCTGATTGTTACTATGATTGGTTATTTGGTTTTTACGGGCGCGTTCCCAACGCCCATCTGGAAATTATTCAGTGACTGGTTTTTCTATGCAATTGCAATATTTTCAGGTTGCTGTTATTGGGCATTTTTACAAGTACTTTCCTCTCAACCACGAACTGATTCCATTGAATAAAAAGTCATGACATTTTCATGATGAACTTCCAACATCCAACTTCTTGTTTGATCCACAATATTTAAACTTATTCCGACAGACCAACTAAAAATATCCCAATGTTTCACAAAAACTTTCCATTTGGTTTTGATTACATTTTCATCATATAACATGTAAATATCTTGATCGAAAGGAATTTTTTTCTGAAATAACCATTCTCTTACTTGAGCAATCTCAAGATCAGAATTCCAACTTTCGGAAACATTTAAGTATTGCTCATCCCTAAATGTTTTAGGCATTTCTTTATACATGAGCAGAGAAAACTCAGTGGCATCAAAGCCTTTCAAAAAAGTTATCCGTTGGGAAAAATAGTGTTCTAATTCGAATTCGTCCATTAAAAAAGATAAGCCGAATGGCAACTCAACATAACTTTGCCAACTTTTGAATTTAAGCTCATAATCTATCAAATACATAATATTTATAATTTCCATGTTAATATCAAATATATAATTTAACTTTTTAATTATGAATGATGAACAAAACACCCCGTATAATCACTTTAACTTCTTGTCTTTTTCTTAGCGCCTGCCTTTCATCGAATGAACCTGTAATTTTAGAAACTCAGCAGATTGAAATTGCAAACAACCCTTTAAGCGTACTTGAACTCACACTGATCAAGAAAGGTAAAATCTGTCTATTAAAAACAAAAACAAGTGTAAAGAATACCCCGCCCATTGAAAAAGACTGGGCTTTTTTTAGAGATGGTCTCATTTTAATTTCTGAGAATTCTACCTCAGAAACCGTCATCGATACAGACTCCCCAGATGCAGAAATCGAGGCACATATTCAGGAAATGAAAATAAGAAAAGAGGCCAATCAAATGAAAAATTTGATCTCAAAAGAAAATCTTAAAAAATGTACCTGAACTGATCTGCGATGAGCGTCAATATTTGTAGACTAACCTTTGCCACACCTCCGCAAAATCCTTATACTTAGAACCAATTTTTTCTAATACTTATAGTGGATGCTGCATGAGTCGCGCCATATCGCATATTGATACATTCCAAGGCTTAATTCTTGCCTTACAAAACTACTGGGCTGAACAAGGTTGTGTGGTGTTACAGCCTTACGATATGGAAATGGGTGCAGGGACATTCCACACTGCAACATTCTTACGCGCACTTGGTCCTGAAACATGGAACGCAGCCTATGTTCAACCATCACGTCGTCCAAAAGACGGGCGTTATGGCGAAAACCCAAACCGTTTACAGCACTATTATCAATTCCAAGTTGTACTTAAACCGAACCCTGACAATATCCAACAGCTTTACTTAGACTCGTTAAAAGCAATCGGTATTGATACTTTAACCCATGACATTCGTTTTGTAGAAGACAACTGGGAATCTCCAACACTGGGTGCTTGGGGCTTAGGTTGGGAAGTGTGGTTAAACGGGATGGAAGTCACTCAATTTACCTACTTCCAACAAGTAGGTGGTGTTGAATGTTATCCAGTGACTGGTGAAATTACCTATGGACTTGAACGTTTGGCAATGTACCTACAAGGCGTAGATTCTGTTTACGATTTGGTATGGACCAAAGGTCAGTTCGGTACAGTGACATATGGTGATGTTTTCCATCAAAACGAAGTTGAACAATCGACTTATAACTTTGAATATGCCAACGTTGAAAAAATGTTTGAGCTGTTCGACTTTTACGAAGCTGAAGCAACACGTTTAATGGAAGCTGAGCTTCCACTTCCTGCATATGAACAAGTTATCAAAGCATCACACAGTTTTAACTTGCTTGATGCTCGTGGTGCTATTTCAGTCACTGAGCGTCAACGTTATATCTTACGTGTCCGTACTTTGGCTCGCTCTATTGCACAAAGCTATGTGGCTGCCCGTGCAAAATTAGGATTCCCAATGGCGGAACCACATTTACGTGATGAAGTATTGGCACAGTTAAAGGCGCAAGTTGAAGCAGAAGCAAAAGCTGAGGAGAATAAATAATGTCTAAACATACTGTTTTATTCGAACTTGGCTGTGAAGAGTTACCACCTAAAAGCCTAAAAACGTTACGTGATGCCTTAAAAGCAGAAACAGAAAAAGGGCTAAAGGAAGCGGGTTTAGCATTTGAAGCTATTGAAGCTTATGCTGCACCACGTCGTTTGGCCTTGAAGATCGTCAATGTGGATGCTGCTCAAGCAGACACCCAAAAGCGTTTTGATGGTCCTGCTGTTCAAGCGGCTTATGATGCTGAAGGCAAACCAACCAAAGCTTTGGAAGGCTTTATGCGTGGTCAAGGCATTACAGCGGATCAAGTATCAACTTTCCAAGCCGGTAAAGTTGAAAAAGTTTGCTTCCTTAAAGATGTAAAAGGTCAAAGCCTTGACGTTTTACTTCCACAAATTTTACAAACAGCATTGGATAACCTGCCAATTGCTAAACGTATGCGTTCTGCTGCAAGCCGTACCGAATTTGTCCGCCCGGTGAAATGGGTAGTATTACTGAAAGACAATGCTGTGATTGATGCATCGATTCAAGATCACAAAACCGGTAATGTGACTTATGGTCATCGTTTTCATGCACCTGAAGCTATTGTATTGGCAAACCCAGATACATACTTAGATGTTCTACGTCAGGCTTATGTTGTTGCTGACTTTGCTGAGCGCCAAGCGATCATAGATCAACAAGTCAAGGCTTTGGCAGATGAAGTGAATGCGACTGCGATTGTACCGGCAGATCTTCGTGATGAAGTGACAGCATTGGTGGAATGGCCTGTTGCACTTCGTGCAAGTTTTGAAGAGCGTTTCCTTGCTGTCCCTCAAGAAGCTTTGATCACGACCATGCAAGACAACCAAAAATATTTCTGTTTGGTCAACGCTGACAATAAATTACAACCTTATTTCATTACTGTTTCAAATATTGAGTCTAAAGATCCAACTCAAATTATTGAAGGGAATGAAAAAGTTGTACGTCCACGTTTGTCAGATGCTGAATTCTTCTTCTTACAAGATCAAAAGCAGCCACTTGCATCACGTAAAGATAAATTAGCCAATATGGTGTTCCAAGCACAGTTAGGAACACTTTGGAATAAGTCTGAGCGTATTGCTAAATTGGCTGTGGCATTATCTGCAATCACAGGCGCAAATCCTGCGGATGCTGAAAAAGCCGCACTACTTGCTAAATGTGACTTAACGTCTGAATTAGTCGGTGAATTCCCTGAACTGCAAGGGATTGCAGGTACTTATTATGCTCGCATTGAAGGCGAGAATGATGAAGTTGCTGAAGCTTTAGGCGAGCAATATCTGCCTAAATTTGCAGGCGATGTTCTACCAAAAACCAAAACAGGTACAACGCTTGCGCTTGCTGACCGTTTAGATACCCTCACAGGTATTTTTGGTATTGGTCAAGCGCCAACAGGCTCGAAAGATCCATTTGCTTTACGTCGTTCTGCGATTGGTATCTTGCGTTTAGTGACTGAAAATAATCTTGATGTTTCGATTGAAGAACTCATCAAGTTAGCTTTGGCTGCTTATGGCGATGTATTGAAAGATCATGCGAAGACTTTAGCCGATGCTGTGGCATTCCTTGAAGGTCGTTATCGTGCTAAATACGAAGACCAAGGTGTTGCCGTTGATGTGATTCAGGCTGTTCAAGCACTTTCACCAAAATCACCTTTAGATTTTGATAAGCGTGTTACCGCAGTGAATCATTTCCGTGATTTGCCAGAAGCTGCTGCTCTCGCTGCTGCAAATAAACGTGTTGCAAATATCTTGGCTAAAGAAGCTGCACCTACTGGTGAGATTATTGAAGCTAAACTGGTAGAAGATGCAGAGAAAGCACTTTATAGCGAGATTCAAAATATCCTTCCTGTTGTTCAGCCACTTTTAGATGCAAAAGACTACACCACTGCGCTTTCCAAGCTGGCAGCATTGCGCGCACCAATTGATGCTTTCTTTGAAGGTGTTATGGTCATGGCGGATGATGCAGAGTTAAAAGCAAACCGCTTACGTTTACTTGCACAATTACGTGATTTATTTACAAGCGTTGCGGATATTTCAGTGTTACAACATTAAGAAGTTAAATCACTGAAAAAATAAGACCTGCCTTTTGGCAGGTTTTATTTAAGCTACAAACTTCTTATCGCAGAAACTAAAGAGAATCCAAAAAAAATCTTCTCCTAGACTAATAAATTGATAAAATTCGTCATTACTTGATGCATTATGCGATATTAAAAATTCTTTCAATTCCTGATCGCTTTTTTTCTTTAAAAACTGAGATACATTCTTCAATAATTTTTCAGAAACACCTGGCACCAAAACAACTTTGTCATCAATAATTTTATGCCAAAAATTATCCATTATAAATCTAGATTGATTTGACCAATATTTTTCATTTTCGGAAGAAGCTGGTATTTTATCAACCCAACTTAACAATACTCCTTTTTTCAAATCAGCATATTTCAAGATCTGCTCACAAATATATTCTTTATAGCACGGTAACTCAGATATTTTTCTTAAAGTCGAAGGATCATTTGAAAAAGTTTGAAAAAGCAGTGGATAAGGAATGTCATTTTCTATTTCTCTTCCATGTGTAATAAAAAGTCTACCTATAGTGTCCGTTTTTAATTTTTTTAAGCATTCTCTCGCATTTATACCAAAAGGACCTTTAGGACTATATTTATCACTATCACATAGACATATAACGTAATTAAGCTTGCTATTTAAATGATGCTCGTACACATTTGGAGTATTCGCGCCACCTCCATTAATTTTATTATACTTAACATTAAAAATTCCAAGCTCATCTTTAAGTACTTGAAATGATCTAATAGCCTGATCTATATAATCAGAATCATTAAAATCTTCTGCTATAAAGTCTACATAACCAAAATCATAGGTAAAAAAAATATCTAAAGGGATATTTATTGAAAAATTATTCCTTTCAACATTTGTATAG
Source organism: Acinetobacter sp. B-6 (assembly GCF_056930735.1). Taxonomy (NCBI): domain Bacteria; kingdom Pseudomonadati; phylum Pseudomonadota; class Gammaproteobacteria; order Moraxellales; family Moraxellaceae; genus Acinetobacter; species Acinetobacter sp. B-6. Next base: position 116,098 of record NZ_JBXPBY010000004.1, read on the forward strand.
CTTTTAGAAATATTTATTTTAAAATTCAATGAATTAAATACCCCCCTATATTCCATATTTCTTTGAATTATAAAATTTATTTTCTTAATTATCCTTTCTTCTCCAGCATATTTTGCTATGTTTCTTAAAGCCTTTTTACCATCCAAAATAAATTTCCCTTTAAAGCTTTTATAAATTAAATCACAAAAAAAATCTAATAACTCTTCATTTTCTTCCAACCTAAAATCTAAATTAGCTAAATCATTTTCGAGATATATATACATAATTTCTAAACCTGAAAAAAACCTGTAGGCCAATTTATTAAATCACCATCTTCATCAAAACTAGCATGTCTAATTTCAGTACTTCCATTAATATCATCTTCAAAAATTAATATTTGGACACTATTACTATCAATCACATTATTTTCAATTAACTCACTAATTCTATAAACAATATTCGGACTATGAGTTTCTAAAAGTACACCCAATCTTTGGGAATTATGCGACTTAACTAAGTCTGCTATAATATCAACAATTTTAATTTGATAAGCAGGATGTAAATGAAGCTCCGGTTGCTCTATTAATAGGAATTTTGATTGATGATCCATATCATTATATTTCCACAAATATTCTGGTCGTCGATCCTCAATTTCAATATTATTAGACATATCCCATAATTGAATAACAAAAGGAAGTAATTGTGAGTATCCTACACCTAAATCTGCAATATTGGTTTCTGTCTTTAATAAATTATTGTAAATAGTTAATGCTAAATGACCACCATCTTTTTTAACCCTCACTTCAACTCCGAAATAGTTTTCAACAAATTTTTTAAGTTCTATTTGCTTTTTTGAATTTAAATTATCTAGGAACATAGCAATATTAGAACCTTTAGAATCAATTTCATCAACAGATAGTTCCTGCCTTCGGTAGTAACGTTGTGCGGTAGCTCTTAATGGTTCTAAATATCTTGTATTTTTATAAAAATCACCTAAAACTGAATCAATCTTGGAAACAGCCTCCATATAAGCATCTAAATTCAATATTTCGAATATTTTAAATACATTTTCTTTATCAAGAATAAAATTAAAAAATTTTTCATTTTTTCTTGCTTCCAGAACATTAATTAAAAAATCATCCAAATCATTTATTTTTTCAAAATTATTTCTATTTTTATAAATTTTAGCACAAAAACTTAAAATACTATTCTTTTCATCATCAATAAAAATATCATTTTTATTCAAAAAATTATTAAAAAAGCACATTAAAGCAGTAAATGATACTCTTCTAAAATCTGATAATATAAAATCCTCATCTAAAAGATAATATTGAGATATATTTGTGAGGCTTCCCTCCATATTCATCAAAAAATTCTCTTGTTTCATATCAAAAAATTGATCATAAAACCCTTGCTCAAACAAAACAGTTTCATCAATTGAAATTTTTTTTAAAAATGAATCCCTTTTTTCAAAAAAACCATATTCTAATTTAATTTTTCTTTTATTAAAATTAAGTTCAATATCTGATAAAAAAGTTATATTATCTTCACTCTTTAAGTTAAAAGTTAGCAACAAATCATCAACACTTTCGAATATTTTTTTAAAATTACTATTTTTACCTAGCAAATTTAAAACTTTACGCTTTTTAAAATTAAAACTAAAACAAATATTATCTTCTTTATTTTTTTTCGCATTACGGTTAATTGTAGTATTAAAATCACCAAAATCAACCAATTTACCATACCATAAAATAGGAGCTCTTTTTTGTTTTTCACAACTTTGTCTTAACAAAGGAAAACTTCTTAAAAAAGTACTTTTTCCTACACTATTTTTCCCAACTAATATTGTAATTGGTTTTAATTTAATTTCTCCAGTATCTCTTAAGCTACGAAGATTTTTTAATCTAATTGAATCTAATCTATAACTCATAAGTAATTTCTACTTTTTTAAATCATCCCACAATAGTATAATATATAAATACTAATTTAATATTTATATTTTAACTAACTATAAGTAAAAAAGTAAAATTAATATCCTGACCCATCTGTACAACGACATCCAACAATCCAAACAGATAACTGTGTGATTGAATTTACAGGGAACTTTGAAACAGGAAAAGCAACTGAACATTGGATTTTCAAAGGAGAGCAATTGATTTCAGCATTTTCAAATGTCGATGCGGATATTGAACAGAAGCAGACAGTTTTTGATCCTAAAGATGCTGAAAAGCTAAAAAACTTCAATTCACTCAAAAATAACTTTAAAGTATCAAATCTGGAAAAATGTAATTAATCTCAGCACTTGACTTACGCTGTCCGTAGAGCTAAATACACAACCATTTAGCTCTTTTTAACAACATAAATCACGGGATAGAGCCAAAAAATCACACCAATCAGTCCAATCACAACAAAAATTAAGTTATTCGGAAGGTAATCCGCGACCCAATAATAAATTGGATTTAAACCCAATTTAAAAGAATTCATCATCGCATATAACAGCACAACCATCAGCATATGGGGCAAAATGAGGTGTAGGATAGATAGCTGATATTTCTTAAAATATTTTGCAAAATAAAAACTAGGAATCAAATAAATGAGAAATATGATTGCCGTTGTAACCCAGCCAATCATTTGATGACTGAAAGGGACTTCTTCCCCACAAGCACAGGCAAAACTCGGTCTAAAACTGAAAAATATACTCAACAACACTAAGATTTTTATAATGTTCATTATAGGAATAAGATATAGATTGATTCCAAAGCTTATGTGTTTTTTGTTTCAATGACAAGATGACGATGTGAATAACACAACGTTTAGAATCGTGAGTTTTCATTTATAAGTATCAGAATTTTAAAATAAAAAATAAAGTTTTTTTCATAAAAACTCGATCTTAATCTTTATTCATAATTTTTACATTATTGTTAAAACTGTGTAGATAAGCTGTTGCTGTTTTATCTCTAAGACTATTTTCACTCAAATTTCACATTATGATAGGCAACACTCAAACTTGAACTCATTCAGGTATAGGATAAAACTAATTATGAAAATGCTTAAAACAACAGTGATCGCTACAGCCCTTTTAGCTAGCTCTCCTCTTATTTTCGCCAATACAAATGTCAGCGCCAATGCATCAGCTGAAGTCAATGCAAATGGTGGAGGTCTACTCAGCAATATTGGTCAAGGAATCCATAATACAGCAGACAAAGTTGGTAATGGTATTGAAAAAGGTGTCGATAAGACTCGTGAAGTCTCAAAAGATGCTTGGGATGGTACAAAAAATACTGCCGTTAAAGTCGGTGATGGTATCGAAAAAGGTGTCGATAAGACCCGTGATGTGTCAAAAGATGCTTGGGATGGCACCAAGAATGTAGCAGGTAAAGTCGGTACTGGTGTAGAAAAAGGTGTCGACAAAACTCGTGAAGTCTCTAAAGATGCTTGGGATGGCACTAAAAATACTGCTGATAAAGTCGGTACAAGTGTTGAAACTGGAATCGATAAAGGTAAAGTAGCCAGCAAAGGTGCTTGGGAAAATACCAAAAAGCTAAGTTCAGAAGCAGGTCATAACACCAAAGAAGCTGCGATAAAAGCGAAAGATAAAACCAAATCTGCAACCAGTAAAACTTGGCAAAAAACCAAAGACTTGGTTAAGCCGAAATCAACCAACACAGGAGCTAAAGTAAATTCACAAACACATGTGAAAACACCAGTAGGTAGTGCAAACGTCGGCGTATCAACAGAAGCCAAAGTTGCGAGCCTGTAAATAAAACTGTGTAAATGTCCAAATCTTAGTACCCTGTAATAGGGATAGATGGAGACATCCACAATGGATCACAGTCAATTGATGGCACTGGCAAAAGAATTTGCCAAAAACCTAAAAACAGATTCTGACCTGAATGAATTCAGTAAAGCTCTAAAGAAACTTACCGTTGAAACAGCTCTAAATGCAGAACTCACCGAGCATTTAGGGCATGAGCGTCACCAGCCTAGTGCCAAAGGCAATGCACGTAATGGCTACAGTAAGAAGCAACTACTCACGGGTGATGGTGAGTTTGAGCTGAATACCCCACGTGATCGTGATGGTACATTTGAACCACAATTAGTGAAGAAACACCAAACCAGAATCACCAGCATGGATAGCCAAATCCTATCGCTGTATGCCAAAGGCATGACCACCCGTGAAATCGTCAGTACATTCAAAGAACTATACGATGCAGATGTATCTCCTAGTTTGATTTCCAAGGTGACAGATGCGGTTAAAGAGCAAGTGATTGAGTGGCAGAATCGCCCACTCGATAACATTTACCCCATCGTGTACCTTGATTGCATTGTGGTGAAGGTCAGACAGGACAACAGCGTTATTAACAAAGCTGTCTTTCTAGCATTGGGTGTTAACCTTGAGGGTCACAAAGAACTGCTGGGTATGTGGATCGCCGAGAATGAAGGTGCCAAATTCTGGCTGTCCGTTCTAACAGAACTAAAGAATCGTGGTGTACAAGACATTCTGATTGCCTGTGTAGATGGTTTGAAAGGCTTTCCTGATGCGATTACTACCGTCTACCCACAAACACGCATTCAACTATGTATTATCCACATGGTACGCAACAGTTTGAAATATGTGAGTTGGAAGGACTATAAAGCCGTCACCAGTGACTTGAAGCGTATTTATCAAGCTGTTACTGAAGAGTCTGCCTTGCAGGCATTAGAAGTCTTTGCGAGCACATGGGATGATAAATACCCGCAGATTAGCAAATCTTGGTACGGGCACTGGCAGAACCTAAATACCTTGTTTGCTTATCCAGCAGATATTCGTAAAGCGATTTACACCACCAATGCAATTGAATCACTAAATAGTGTGATTAGGCAGGCAATCAAGAAGCGTAAGCTCTTTCCAACCGATGACTCGGTCAGAAAGGTAATCTATTTGGCAATTGAAGCTGCATCAAAAAAGTGGAATATGCCAATTCGGGATTGGCGTGCTGCTATGAGTCGGTTTATGATCGAATTTGAAGGTCGTTTAGACGCTTTCATTTAAGCGACATTTACACAGAAGTTTTTACAGGCTCAAAGTTGCAGCTAAATAATTGCAATTGATGACCTCTAACCCACAATATTAAGATGAAAAGCTCACATCCGTGGGCTTTTCTTTCAAATACTCAGTAATATTACGAACCATATATTGTTATATTTTGCTGTCGCTGATTTATTACTGTTTAAGCGGGTAATTGAATAAAACAGTACCATTGCTCAATATGATTCACAGCGTTAATGACATCATCATAAAGGAATGAAAACATGGTGAAGATGAAAAGTTTATGTATGATCACTGCAATATGTGCAACATCATCACTTTATGCTCAAACAGACACTCACACACAACCTTATGGTGATAACCCCAATATATTTAGAGTCCTAGCCCATAAGACAGGTGAAGCAGTACAAAATACAGCTGAAAAAGTAGGAGATGCGACCGAAAAAGGCATTCAAAAAATCAAACCTTCATTTGATGAAACCATTGAAAATACGAAAAAATATACCAGTGAACAAGCAACGATTGCCCGAGACAATACACGACAAGGTATAGATACCGCTGTCAAAAAGGTTGAACAGACCAAAGACCGTGTGATGGGCAAAAACAGCTATAACGTGCCAATAGAACAAGGCAGCTTGAGTCAATCATCAACTACTGCAAACTCTGCGAATGCCTCTGTTACAGCCACTGTTCCAAACATTTCTAATCAAAACATCCCAGATCAGCCGACGATATCTGCACAACCATCACTTCAAACACAAGCTTCGCAAAATGTTCAGTCCGAACAACCGGAGCTAGAAATGAAAAAACAAAGCTTGCCTATAGAGAACCAGACCAACACCCCGAGTCCATCATCAACAGACTCCAAGCCCAATCAAAATACCAATACCAGCATTTCAGTAGATGATGATACAGGTGTACCAAGATAAACGATCTTAAAATCAGTTCATTAAAGCTTAGTTCATTAAAGCTAAAATCGGAGAAAATCGTAATTTAAAGGGCGATGATGCAGTGGTAAGCTTGTTTATAGCATTATAACGATGTTCTAAAGCCTCAGTGATTCACTTGACGGATCACCTTGCCCTGCTGAAATGCCTCAAAATTCTCCAACATTTGATTTACGATACGTTGCCGAGCATCAACACTTCCCCAAGCACTGTGCGGGGTAATGATCAAATTTGGAATGTCCTCTGCAAGCAACACATTTCCTTGTTGCGGAGGTTCAACAGAGAGTACATCTATCGCAGCTCCTGCAATCTTGCCTTGTCTTAATGCATCTGCCAAAGCCTGCTCATTCACAATGCCTCCACGGGCACAATTGATTAAGAATGCTGATTTTTTCATCGAGTCCAATGCTTGTGTATCAATCAAGTCTCGTGTTTCATCAGTTAAAGGACAATGTAAAGAAAGAAAATCGACTTGTGGAAGTAGTTCAGCAAAAGCTATTCGTTCTTTATGCTGTGGACGGCTTGGCAGAGCCCCTACCAAAACCTTCATAGCAAAAGCTTCAGCTAATTTGGCAACCGCTTGCCCCAACTCTCCATAACCAATGATCCCTAAAGTTTTTCCTGACAACTCTACAATGGGAAAATCCAATAAACAGAAAATTGGAGATTTATTCCATTCTCCATTCTTCACAGCATGATCATACTTGAGCAAAGAGGTTGCTAAAGCCAACATCAATGTCAGCGTATGCTGTGCAACTGCTGATGTGCCGTAGCCCTGACAGTTGCACACCACGATGCCTTTAGACTTGGCTGCATCTAAATCGACATTATTGGTTCCTGTTGCCGAAATTAAAATGAGCTTTAGATGCTTCGATTGCTCAATTGTTTCAGCATTGATCAATACTTTATTGCTGATGAGCACATCGGCATGCGCTACACGTGCTAATACCTGCTCAGTCGTGGTCGAGGGATAAAGCACAAGTTCATCAAAAGCTGAGTTTAACTGACTAAAATCCAAATCATTTTTGTCTAGAGATTCATAATCTAAAAATACAGCCTTCATTGCCTTTACCTTGTGGTTTCAATCATTTGCACAATCTTGTTTATAACATGAAAATTTCAATGATTTTCATACAGCTCTTTAGAATATTTTGAAATGTAAACCGTCATTATTCAGCTTTAAAAACACCCCCTTTCCAATTCAATAATTTTAAGATTGCGTTGATACTTGAGGAAAACCAAAGGTGTTATTTTTGAGTGCCAATAAATACGCATTGGTCATACGGTAGGCTTCTTGAATAATGGCTTCAGAAATATAACTTTCATTGTAATAACCATGCTTCATACAGGTAAAAACCAATTCCATCAAAATGGTTAAAGTATCGGGTTGTTGAGGGACATAATTATCCACCTGAATCATTTCCAATGCTTTACGTACACCATCACTGACTTTTTTCAACTCGATTTGATACTCAAGATAAGCTTGCCGTGTAAAAGGACCACTAAGAATCAGTAAGCTGGCAATTTCTGATTCATTGAAAAATTTAGCCGTGGTCCGAATCATACTTTCTGAAAGCAGTTGTCCGTACACTTCGATGCTTGCTTTGGGATTATCCGTCAAAACGCGAACAGCAGCCTTCCCCAGTTGTTTCACCAAATCATTTAAGTGTGCGAGTGCAATATGACGCAGAATATCGTATTTCGTCGGAAAAAATTGATAAATGCTGGTACGGGGAACGCCAGAAGCATTGGCAATTTCAGGAATAGAAATCTTTTCAATTCCAATGGATAACAACAATTCTTGCGTAGTCGCCAACATCTTTTCCATTCTTTTTTGTGAGCGTTCTTGTTTTGGTTGACTCACTTTTTTGGTCATTTTCTTTAAAACTGACGTTGACGTTATTTTGATCATCAGATAATCTCTCAAAAAAATCCAACAAATGTTGGTTTTTAAAACTTCCTTGTTCTCAAACAAAAATATAGAGGAAAACGGAAATGAATTTACCCCTTTCCGATGTACATATATCCAAGCTAAACAAAGCCAAAAACTTTGCTGACCCCGAAGATGAGCAACGCAGTCATCGAATTCGTAAAGCGATTTTGGAAGCTGGGAATCAGTTACGAGAACGCCATCCTTGGCTGGTTCAATATCAAGATCAAATCGGTTTAAGTATTCTGGTTACTGCTATTACAGGGATTATTTTCAATATAACACAATACGCTCGCGGGAAAATGGCTTGGTATGTGGCAATTCCACTTTCTGCATTTTGGATGTCAATTTTGCATGAACTGGAACACGATTTGATTCATCAAATGTATTATCGTAAGAATAAAAAAATAAATGATGCCATGCTTGCAGCCGTGTATGCCTTTCGTCCAAGTACAGTCAATCCGTGGATACGTCGTGAAGTACACCTACATCACCATAAATCCTCAGGTACAAAAACAGATTTAGAAGAACGAGGTATTAACAATGGTGACAAATGGGGTTTAAAACGCTTGATCATGACAGGTGACAATATGTTAGCTGTCTATTTACGCCCCATCACCATGATGAAAACCACCAACCGCTATATTCATGCGCAGAAGAATTTATCGAAAACTGAAAAGCTTAAATTAAAGGCAAAGCTATCTGCAAGTTATGCACCATTTGGGCATATTCATTATGCACTTTGGCATAGCTTTCTATTGATCAGTGCTGCCAAATTAGCAATGAAAGTTTTTGGCATCGCACAACCTAAGAATAGCTTATGGAAGTTTGTTGACCGCAGCACAAAATTTTATGCGGTAAGTATTGCTGCGCCTAACTTTCTCCGTACCTTGAGTTTACACTTCACCAGTTCCAATATGCATTATTACGGCGATGTTGAGGATGGAAATGTTGTACAGCAATGCCAGATTTGGACGGATTGGCGCATGAAACCTTTGCAGGCATTTTGTTTTAACTTTGCAGGTACTCATGCAATACATCACTTTGTTGTTCGTGATCCATTTTATATCCGCCAAGCGATTGCTGAAGACTGCTATCCAATCATGAAAGAAAATGGTGTGCGATTTAATGACTTTGGAACCTTTAAACGCGCAAATCGTAGATTCTAAACTTTATGTTTTTCAGGTTGAATTTCAGTTTATGGGGATCTCCGGCATGGGGTCCTCTTTTTTTTATATTCAAACATGCACTTAGACGATATAGTCAATCAAATGAAATTTAAAAAGATATTAGAATGAAACAATCAAAATCAAGCTCACTGATATTATTGATGAGCTGTTTTATCTTATCTGCATATTCAGCACATGCAAAAGATCTCGTTTTACAGTCGATTCAAAATTTAGATGAGGCAGAATTTAGAAGTTCAGAAGGAAATTATTTTAGATTAATTCAATTGAATCGAGGTTGTCGTATAGAGGCTCGGTATTATTTAGAAATGGAAAATCTATTATTTAGTTATAAATTTATTGATCAAAAACTTCTACATGCCTCACGAAAAACCTTTCGTTATCATTACAAAGAAGGTCAAGAAGGCTCACTCATGGCGGTAACAGGTGTTTATCAACATTCAAGCGAAACTTATAAACTCGATGACTTAAAAGTTCAAAGTGAATTTAAGAAATATCAAGCATTGTTCCCAACACGCTATTTAAAGCAATGTATATAAATGAAGGTGCTTTTAAAGCACTTCCATACATTCGAAAGCATGATAAGTAATCAATCATATTGCTCTTGATCACGCCTTCTCTTTTTGAGAGAAGGCGAGAAAAAGGGCTATATTATTGAATGATGCTGTTAAAAAAGGCTTTAGCCAAAGCCGATTTAATCATACGATGAATTGTCTGAGCTTAAGCGATCTTAAAATGACAAAACTCATTTAAACTTTCATCGTCAAAACTAACTTGACCTTGAATATCACAGCTCATATAGAAGTTTTTATAACTCAACACATAAAAGTCAGGAGTTTTCTTGATCACAATTGGATTCATATCCAATGACAACGCTTCATCATGTTTAAAGAGTTTAGTCACACGACGATCATTCATGCAAATCAAATAGGTCTGTTTCTTAATCTCGACTTGCGCTAGACCATTGCTTTCAACATTTAATGGAATAATATATTTGCCATTAACATCAATCACCTGTTGATCATAGCTTTCCAGTTTCTGGGTAATGACATTAAATACCAAGATATTACCAAAGTTGTCTTGTAGCTGAGTTTTGTCCTCAAATGCAAAATTGACCTGAATCCCCAGCTTTTGCAGATCTTGCTCATCCACACGTTTATTGGTTAATAAAATACGGGTAATGGTCTGCTTTAAACTGGCATCAAAGAAAGTACTGTCCAGTTGAATATCAGTTCCTTTGAGAATTTTACCCAATGCTTCATTGTGTGTTCCCAACAAACGAGCAATCACACTGCGATAGTAAAACTTACTGTTCTTCTTGACCTCACGAATCTGCTTATAGAAATAAGTTTGATCATAGGGGCGTTCAATAAAATCATGTAATAAGGCAGAGTTCGCCAAAACAGCAATTGCATCATGCCCTGTATAGGGTAAATGAAGGGTGTGCAGTTGAGGAATTAATGGCTTAATTTTTAAATAATGCTCTTTATCATTTTCAAAATACGGATCATAAACAATGATGTATTCACAATCTTCAACGATATCCTGTGCCTGAATACGCATATTTGCGTTTAAATCAGCGTCATAGAAATCCGTATAACGTTTATCTTCAACTTCTGAAGGATCTATTGAATATTGCGGAACCATAGCAACTACACGATTCATGTTTAAATCTTTGGCATATTTGATCGCTGCATAGCCCCCCATCGATCCACCATAACCGACAATATTCTTGAATTGACTTAAGATGGGTTGCAGATGCTGTAAAAGTGCAGCCATACTTGATGCAGGAAACCAAGACTTTTGCTTAGGCATAATACCGACAACAGCATAGTTATATTTCATCAAAGACTTTTCAGCATTAATTGAAAGCCCTTTAGCGCGAGTGATCAAGTCCCCAAATGACAGGACTAAAGTGTCAGATTCACCTGTTAAATAGATTGCTCTGATATGATCATCTTCAAAAATTATTTGTTTATCCATTCGCACACCGAGCATCCGCTCTTTCATTGGCTGAAATTAAATCAATCGGCTCTTGCCTATTGATTGCTTCAAGTGTCATATTTTATAGAGTCTAGTCAGATAAAAAAGCGCAAAATATGACACATTCCTTACATCCTGCTGCTCAAAAAGGTTTCAGTACGGCTGCTGAACTCTATCAACAAGCCAGACCCAATTATCCACAGGCTGTGGTTCAATGGCTCATCGAAGATTTAGCACTCAGCCCAGATTCAAAGGTGGTTGACTTGGGTGCAGGTACTGGAAAATTTCTACCTTATCTAAAACAAGCGACGCCCAATATCATTGCAATTGAACCTGTTTCTGAAATGCTGGAGCAATTGAAAATAGTACATCCTGATGTACAAACGCTTCAAGCGAAGAGTGATCAAATTCCGTTAGAATCTGAAAGTATTGATGCTGTTTTGTGCGCTCAGTCCTTTCATTGGTTTGCCAATATCGAAACATTGAACGAAATCCACCATGTTTTAAAGCCCGAAGGTCATTTAGGTTTGGTTTGGAATCAACGAGACGAGAACATAGACTGGGTGAAAGCATTGGCAGATTTGCTCGCAACCCTTGAAGGAGATACCCCACGCTATCACAGCGGGCAATGGAAGCAGGTATTTGAAAATCAATTTTTGTTCCAACTTGAAACCGCTAAAGTATTTTCACAGCTACACACAGGTACGGTAGAAAATGTGGTGAGTAAACGGTTGCTCTCAACCAGCTTTATTGCAGCGATGCCAGAACAAGAACAACTCAAATTGAAACACAAATTCGAACAGATTGTATCGGAATATACGGGCAAACAAGCTCAAGATGAAATAGACTTCCCTTATGTCACCTATGTTTATAACTTTAGGAAACTGCGCTAATTGATACGCTTTAATGAGGAATGTTTATCATGAATTTAATACTTCGCCCTTTGCTTCTTTCAAGTTTACTCACATCTATCGTTTTCATGGCTGCATGTTCCCCTAAAGATGGTCAACAAAACAATTCATCTGAGCCGAAAGATGCATCTCAAGAAGTTATGGACCAACTGAAAACCAAACCGATTAAAGCCTTTCCGAGTACGCCAAATGATGCACACGATATTGCCTTGCTCGATGAATATGATCAAAAATTTACTGAAAATAATAATGCTTTAGAAGCTGATCTTAAAAAACGTGCTGCTGATGGCAGTCTAACCGAAGACATTGATCGCCAACTCAAGCGAGATAATATTGAATCGGCACTCAATATGTTGAAAGACTTGGACCTTAAAACAGAACAAGGGCGCTATATTCAAGGTTTACGTTATCAATATTGGGAAAACCAAGCCAAAGTCTATGATGAGAAAAAGCAATCTGCTGATGGTGAGCTTAAAAATCCAAGTGATGCAGTCAAAGGCATGGGAGAAATGTTCACTGCCGATGAACAGCTTGATCACTGGAAGCAAACCACTGAAAGTAAATAATGCTTTAATCAGACTAGGGTCTGTGGACAATTCGTCTATGTTTGCGACTAGGTGTGTTTTTTAGGCGATTCTAGGCGCGAAATACGAAATTTAGTCATTCTAAATGATGAGAAACACTGTTTCACAAGGGAACGACGAAGCGACAAAAAACACGCTAGTCCCCGCTGCGCCTTGCGCTGCAAACAAAGCAGTGCTTTGTTCTTGCTCAGGGTTGTGGTTAAAATGAGCATTCAATTTTTGGATGCTCTTAAAGTTGAGCACTCTCAAAGATTAATAAAACACCCATAGGCTTTCTACCGTAAAGCGACATGGATGTCGCTACTCCATTGTAAGCCTGTATAGGAAGGCTTCTCTGCAATAAAAAGTCTTAAAGGTCTAGAGAACAAGCTAAAATAACAATTAGAGTGATTTGAGCTTAAGAAACCCGAATGCGGCAACGCCATTGTTGATCTGGTTGTTTAGAAGACTCCCAAGCTCTGATATGAACCAATTCAATATAATCCTGCCCTGGTTTCTCTGCTGTAAAACGGAAAGTTTTGGTTCCACCCACACCTACAGCACCTTCTTCACTGTCATTTTGTAAATAGGTTTCTTCAGTTTTAAATATTTTCAGTGGCTGTAATAATTGCCATTGATAACCCGTACTTGGATTTTCAGGAGCATTGAACAACAACACCTCTCCCACTTTCATATCCATGAGCGTTGGGCACTTTTGTTTGAGGGTGTATTCATGTGTTTTACCTACGCTAGGATTTGGACTTTGACAAGCAACCAGCCCCAAACTGCAAACCAACAAAGTAAAACACGCTAAACCTTTCATTTATCACACTCTTTATTGTTCAATTGACCTAAAATTATACATCTCACCTTAGCATCTTCTCGGATTTGGCTCAATTGAATTTAGATATTTTGCTTTTCTAACCATTGAATCGAATTGACTCGAATCAGTTTACAAGCACCATCTCCCACCCCATTCCAATCTAAAGCCGACTTCCAAACCAAATCTTTATCATTCACCTGAACCAAATCGCCCGTTAAACGAACCAAGTCTCCACGTTTAACTTGTTTAATTTTTTTGGCAATTTCAGGATTGGCAGGAATGATGTGCATATTACTGACCAATTGAGTTGCCAGTTGTGCAGGAATAGGCGGGCGAGCCATTTTCCAATTGAGGAATCGGTCATATTGATTGATTGAAATTTGACGGGCAATTTCAGGTTCAGTAAATAATCCCCGTGTCACAGCATAGTCAATCGGTGAGAATTTTGCCTGTGCATCGTCATGATATTCTTTTGACCCTAAAATACGAAACTCACCACGGAATGGCTCCAGAACAGAGACTTTCTGATTTTGATCAATCGGCGCTAAACCATTGGCGATATTAAAGGCCGGATTGGATAATTGTGCCTTGGGCACAGCAGTAGATTGAAAAGCATTGACCTGAAAAGCACTCAGTGCCATCAATGCTGCACAGACTAACTTTTTATTCATAACATGCTCCTCAAACTCAGTACTCAACCAGCAAAATATCTGGACCTAGTATTAACCGATAAACTTAAAATAAAATCGAGTTTCGGTAACAAAATACAGAAATTTCGTCCTATTTTTGTCTTATATTCAAAACTCGCATTGGTTAGAATCATGATCATACTCTTAAAATGACCAAATTATGATTTATAAATATTATCAACAACGCATTTTTCCTCACCTGCTTAATCAAGTCATGCAAACACCCAGCATGATGGAAGGTCGTGCAGAACTGATTAAAAAAATCCGTGGCGAAGTATTAGAAATTGGTTTTGGGACAGGCTTGAATTTACCTTTTTATCAAGCAGTTGATCAACTCTATGCACTTGAGCCAAATCCTGATGTATATCGTCTTGCTCAAAAGCGAATCTTTGATACTCCCTTTCATATCCAGCATATCCAAGCCAGCGCCGAAAAATTACCTTTTGCAGATCATTCAGTTGAAAATATTGTCAGTACATGGACCATGTGTAGTATTGCCGACTTAGCACAAGCACTCCAAGAAATTCATCGTGTATTAAAACCTGAAGGCAACTTACACCTGATTGAACATGTTCAGTATCATGACAATTCGACCTTGAAAAAGTTACAAGACCTTTTGACCCCAATTCAAAAAGTCCTCGCTGATGGATGTCATCTAAATCGCAATATTGAACTTGAGTTATTAAACGCTGGCTTCAAGTTTTCTGAAAAATATTATTTCGATGCAGAAGATCTACCTAAAGTGGGAAGACGCATGTTTATGGCAAGAGCACAAAAAATTTAATCGGCAAAATCAATATGGATTGTTTCAAAACGTACCCGCCCTTCACGGATGGCTTGAGCAATTGCTTGTTGTCCTTTGGTCAAACGTGCGCCACCACTCTTGATATCAATCAATACCACTTCAATATCTTCAGCCAAGCCTTCACCATCTCGAAAGTCGGTATAGCCATCAAAAATCACATAGTCGATAGGATCACCTAAAAACTTGGCATCACTCGGCAAATATTGGAACTCAGGCATGATTGGCGCAAGTTGTTCCGCCATCTTTCCTTTTAGAACAGCACGACTGGTATTCACACTGCGCTTTTGCGCATGTGCAAGTGCCTGTTGATGTTCCAGTTCAAGCTCAGTGATGTATTGTTCATACTCTGCTTTAATCTTGCCATTTCGCGTACTCGATAACACGATTGTCGTTAAAACGATGCCAATACATGCTCCTATCAACATCGCCATCCAGATGGACATGCGCTTTCCTTTCTGTAAATCCTTGGCACAATGTAAACAACTACTAAAGTTTTGTCATGTGTAACCTATATGCTTAAAATTAATGCTAAAGTAGACAAGGGCTAGCGGACAGATATTATTGATATACGATGAAAACAATACTTGTTGCAAATTTAAAAGGCGGTTGTGGAAAAACAATTACAGCAATTACTTTAGCCACAGCATTGGCACAAAAAGGTTATAAAGTTGCATTAGCCGATGCTGATGGACAAAAGTCAGCACTACAATGGTTAAAACAGCGCCCTGAACAAGCAGCGAAAATTCAAAGTCTCGATTGGCGACATGAAAAATCAATAGGAGATGCACCTAAAAATCTCGATTATTTAGTCATTGATGCACCTGGCGCTTTAACCGGTGAACACGCTGAACAGTTAATCAGTGAAAGTCATGCTGTGGTTACACCACTACAACCCTCATTTTTTGACATCGACAGTACTCGACGTTTTCTCAAACACATCCAAGACATTAAAAAAATTCGTAAGGGAAAAGTTGCGGTACACTTGATTGCCAATCGGATGAAAGCCAACAGTGCGAGTTCAAAAGATATTCAACAATTTTTTGAAAAGATTGATCAGCAACCCGTTGCTTGGATTTCAGAACGTACCGCATATGGTCAATTGGCAATGCAGGGCTTAAATATTTTTGATAAGACCCAAAAGAATTTTTTAACCATTCAAGAACAATGGCAACCACTGCTTGATGCTTTAATAGATGATCCAAGTGATTGGTTCTAAACCCAATCTAAAGCAGGTCGGATAAAGCAAGCTTAAAATTTGCCACATTTGATTTTTCAGTTAATATTGAGTGAATCACTCAGCAATTTTTAGAGTAGTTAGTGCAAGACTTCACTTCAAACTTACAACGCATCTTATTGTTTGGGTTATTGTTTATCCTGATTTTCTTGGGCTACGATATTCTCAAATATTTTATTGTCCCTGTATTATGGGCATGTATCATCGCCTATATGACATGGCCAATGTATAAGCGCATATTAAGAATGTTTGGTCCGAACCGACCTACATTAAGTGCCTCAGTGATGATTACGCTGGTTGTTTTAGTGGTTGGCATTCCACTCACCTTTGCGATTTTTATTTTGCAGCATGAAGGTCGAAATTTGTATTTTGACCTACAACGCCAATTATCATCGGGTCATTTAACTGTTCCTGATTTTATTCGTGAACTCCCTATTATCGGAAAGGAAGTCAGCCGAACTGTTCGTGAAATAAATGCAGATCCGACATCGCTTTCTCAAACCATTGGTCTTTGGATTCAAGGACATTTGAACTATGGGAAGTTTGTACTGAATGAGATCACCAAAAATTTAGTCAAACTAGGCTTTGCCATCATGTCGTTGTTCTTTTTCTATCGAGATGGTCAAACCATTTTGGAACAAGTCAGCAAGGCATTACAAATGTTAATTGGACCTCGTATCCATCATTATTTGGATACGATCTCTGAAACCACACGTGCTGTGGTCTATGGCGTCGGTTTAACTGCGGTTGCACAATCTATTCTTGCAGGCATCAGCTACTTTGTTGCAGGCGTACCAAATCCGATGGTACTAACGATTGCCACTTTTCTGATGGCACTAATCCCATTTGGACCACCTGTCGCTTATGGTGCAGTATCGTTATGGCTATTTTCCCAAGGTCAAACAGTTGAAGCAATCGGCGTGATGGCTTGGGGTGTCTGTATTGTCAGTACCGCAGATAATGTGATTCGTCCATTGGTCATTTCAGGTGCAACAAAAATTCCATTCTTATTGATTATGTTTGGTGTGCTGGGCGGATTGGCGAGTTTTGGGCTGGTTGGACTCTTTATTGGTCCTGTTATTTTGGCAATATTATTGGCAATTTGGCGTGAATGGCTACATGAAACCACGGAGCCTGGTATTTTAATGCCTGATGCGACAATGGCATATGAAATTGAAGAAAACGACCTGAAAAAGCCTGATTAACACCCTCTCCTGATACAGGATTCGCCAAATATTTTATTTGGCGGATTTTTTTCATTCCCTACAAGGCACAGCATAATCAATGCCAATTTACCAGTTATTAAATAAACTTATACAATCAGATATTTAATTCACATTGTTTATCCATACATGCTTTGTTTGAATAGTATTTAAATCATGATTAAAGCTATTGGATGCGAATAATGACATCTACTTTTTTTAAAACATCAATACTTTGTATGTGTGTAGCGCTTTTTACAGCTGCATGTAGCACAACACCGCACACAACTAAACTTAAAACACCTCAAAAAACGATTGATGTTCATGCTGTTTCAGCGCAAGGTATTGGTGCCAAGATTGGTACAATTAGTTTTCAAGACTCTCCAAACGGTTTAAATATTTCGACTCAACTCAGCCAACTTCCTTCTGGTTTTCACGGTTTTCATATTCATGAAAAAGGCTCTTGCGCGCCTGCTGAAAAGGATGGAAAAATGGGGGCTGCCCTCGCTGCTGGCGGGCATTACAATCCTCTCCAAACTGGACATGGCACACCAAATGATGGACATATGGGTGATTTACCTGTATTGAATGTTGATTCAAATGGGAATGCTAAAACCACATTGATTGCCCCACGATTGAAACTTGCTGATATACAAGGTTTAGCCATTATGATCCATGCAGGTGGTGATAACTATTCTGATCATCCAAAACCTTTAGGTGGCGGTGGAGATCGTATTGCTTGTGGTGTAATCCAGTAACCTAATCGTTATTCTATAAAAAACCAGAGATGTGGATAAACATATACTTATCCACATCTCTGGTTTTTCTATCAGCGTGTATCACAAAGACACTCATCCAAATCATTCTGCTGATCAGTAATTTGTACTTTTAAAACATTTAATTCGTATCTACATCATAAAAAAATGATGCATCATCAATCATATTGAAATTAAAATTTTCTTCTCTTCATCATCAAAAGGAGAAATAGAATCAAGGCGCTTGATTGTTTAAACACCTCATTTGATTTCAATCATCCATATGCAATGCGCTTTATCGTTTTTATACAAATTATTGAAAGACTTGGCGACTTCTTTATTCTGTACTGTTGAATCATCGTGAATATGTCTAGCATAAGGTGGCAGAGATGTCGCCATGCGGAGCGAAGGATATAGGCAAAAAAGCAATACTTTATTGGCAGTGCAAAAATGCAGTTAAACAAAAAAGTTTGATTAGAGTGACGTTCGGATTGATTCTCTTATTTAAGAGAAACTATATTTTACTCTATGCGTTTTTCAACAGCTTGACTATAGCAGATTCTACTCAAGATCTTCCCCAAAAAGTATATAAAAATTTAATCTAAACGATTTTTATTAATATGAGATAATTTAAATAATAATAGATAAAAATGTTAATATTATCACGGTTTAATAATAATAAATAAAACACATTTTTACTTCATTAATAAAGTATTATCCAACCATACACTTAGAAAAACCAATGCGATAAAATAAAATTCCAAACACTTCAACCAAAAAAATTTTAACCCAATTTGAATTTAAAATGAATTTTTTTAAAATAAATACAACTTAAAAATCAATCAAACAACTCACTGATATTTAAAAAACAAATATATTTAGCAATTAAATTAAAAAGACACTATCTGCAATTAAAATAATATTTGTAATTTTACAATCTAGTAAAAATCAAATAGATTAAATCCGCACTTTAGCAAATTAAATAATTAACTCATTTAAAAAGGCTTTTATTTTAATGAAAAAGATCGTAATACCAATACTTATGCTGTGTGTAAACTCCACGTTTGCAAGTGAAAATAATGGGTCGAGTCGATTTACACCAAGCGATCTTTCTATATCTTTATCTTCTGGGCTTTTACTGAACTCCAAAGCCAAAGAACTGGTTTATATGGATGATCAAAGCAAAGCATCCGAACTCACTTGGGACACCAACAGCGCGAATATCATCAATGCTGAAATAAATTGGCAAATCCATCCTAAGTTTTCTTTTAATGCGAGAGGATGGAGTACATTATCTAAAAACTCATCGGTGATGAATAACTATGACTGGATGTCGGAAACAGATAGAGATTTATTGACGGATTGGTCTCATCATGATCGTACACCACTCAACTTTGCGAATGAGTTTGATTTCAATGTCAATATCAATCTACTGGACACACCACATTATAAGTTAGGTACTTTATTGGGTTATCAGCAAAATAGATACTCATGGTCAGCGATGGGTGGTTCATATTATTATTCTGAACAAGATGATGATGGGGATTATGTTGAAGGATCAGCACTTAGTAATGTCGGAGAATTTGACCCTAATGAGAAGCTTATTGGCTATAAGCAAAAATTTAAAATGCCTTATATCGGCATCTATAATAAATTTGAATACAATAATTTTGAACTGAATACTACGCTAAAATATAGTCGTTGGGTCAATGCATCAGATCGTGATAATCATTACTTACGTGATACTACATTTGATACTAAAGCCAGCAATGGAAGGTATTATGGAGCAATTGTAAACGCAGGCTATAATATTCGACCGGATACAAAATTATTTACTGAATATGCATGGAATCAATATAAACATGTGACAACTGATTTGGTCATGATGGAAAATCAAACCAATGAAATCTCAAGCTCCAAAGATGGTGGTGGCATTTCAAATAAATCTCAAAGCGTGAGCTTGGGTATTGCTTATACGTTCTAATATCTTTTTATCGTGAATCATAGTCTTCATCTATTCGGTTAAAGCCAATTTGATGTTGTGCTTTAAAAATCTTACTACTCAAGACCTGTGAAGATGAAAATTCAGCTTTACAATATGTGGATAACCATGCAGTTATCCACATATTACTTTATTTTTGATGAGCAAGTGCATAACGGCGGCAGTGATCCAAATAACCCGCTTCATGTACACTGATTAATTCCACAATACTGCGCCACAACCAAAATGGAGCATCTATGGTTTTAGACTGATTTCGTTGCAGCTCTTTGAGCCAACTATTTCGAGTTGAATCATCCATTTGCCGAACATGTGCTCGTCCTACCACAAAAGCCAAATAAAACGCCAAATCTCTCGCCCCAGTTTGATTCATGCCCTCGATTTCTAATTTTAAATCCTGCGGTAATAACTCACGAATAAAGATCGATCGCTCTAAAAATTTGGTTGCTCGCATTCGCTCACCCAGATAAGGGGATAAATGTCGTGCACCTTCCACAATTCGCATTGCATTGTCTTTCGGCATCGGCGCATTTGAATAGCGAGGCGCTAAAGCTGTGGTGGCTTCTTTTAAATCCATTAAACACAAGCCTTTACCATCTCTGACAATATGATTGGATGAATCCATTAAAACGATATAGCGCAATAAGCCTAAAGAACTGCAGCCTTTCACCCAGTACGCCGAATCAATCACTTTGAGCTGTGCTGATGCATCACGCTGCCCAATCATTTTGACCAAATCTTCTATATCTGGTTGAGCAAAAACATTGTGTATTTCCAACTGCTCTTTTTTTAATAACGGCCAAAATCGTTTACCCAAGGTAATTTGTGGTTTTACATCTTCCAGACGTTCTTTTGCTAAGCTTTTCCATGATCGTTTCACTGCTTTTTCCATCACACTGTGTACTAAAGCAGGACGCTGTAACTGATCACTTGTTCGACCACTACGTTCCAGCGCATAAATATAGCCAGCATACAGCGCTTCAATCATTTGTGCAGTCACCACACCCGGTAAGTCTGAACTGCGTACTGCTGTTGCTAAAGATAAACCTAAACGAATCAAATCATTGGCTGGATTACCAATCACAGTCTGATCCAAGTCCCTAATTTCAATGTCAATCTTCCCTTCAGCATTGGCAACAGGACCTAAATTCCCAGTATGGCAATCGCCACAAATCCAAATTGCAGGACCTTGAGGAATGGAGCTAATTTCAGCTTGTTTGAGCCAATCATAATATTTAGCAGTATTGCCGCGTACATAAGCATGGATTGAACGTGCCATTTTTAAATTACGGCGTTCGGTTAACTCAGCATTACGATAACGCGGTTGTTTAATTGCGGTGTTTTGTTTTTTTAACATTGTCGATATTTTTAAGCATTCAATGATTTATTCTGGATGTTTTTAATCTGCTGCGTAATAGGCAATCTGTATATAAAATGTTGAATTTTCCTATTAATTTTTACATTTCCACAGCGAATAAAGCATCTGAAAGTATCATAAATGAGTAAAATATAAAGACTCCCTATCTGCGAAACGATATTGTGAATAGCGTTCATCAAATCTTTCAAAATCTAAAGTCAAATTCAACATTCATTTATTGCTTACAGATTTTGATTGTTTTCACAGGAACAACGCTGGGGCTTTATTTTCTTGGCTATCAGCAATTGATTGTTCCTTTGACGCTTGGAGCAATTGCAACAGCATTGACTGACTTTGATGATCGTCTCAGTATTCGCTTAAGAAATCTTGGACTGGTGTGTGTTCTATTTTTTAGCGTCAGCAGTATCTTAGATTTTTTACATCCCTATAAACTTTTATTCTTAATTTATTTATCCCTTTCCAGTGCCGCTTTTATATTAATGGGTGCATTGGGGCAACGCTATGCCACCATTTCTTTTGGTACTGTGTTACTTTCAATTTATACCATGTTTGGCTTAGGTGAATATTCTGAGTGGTATCAACAGCCGAGTTACTTTGTCATGGGAGCGCTCTGGTATGGTCTGACTTCGATTATTTTTTATCTACTTAAACCAACGCAAGCTGTACAGGACAATTTATCAAACAGTTTCAATAATCTTTGCGACTTACTCATGGCAAAAGCCAAACTGTTCGACCCTGATAATAAAGACAATGTTGAACAACTTTTATATGATCTTTCATTAAAAAATAGTGTTGTGGTACACAGCTTAAATACCACCAAAGCATCATTACTGACTCGTTTGAAAGCCTCACGCGCCAATAAAAATACCATTTATTGGCTGAATTTATATTTTCTCGCCCAAGATATCCATGAACAAGCCACATCCAATTATCTACATTATGAAAGGATCCAACAGAACTTTAGCCGTACCGATTTAATTTATCGAATTCAAAAGAATGTACGTTTACAAGCACAGCATTGTCAAAAGCTCGCTGAGTCTATTTTAAAACGTCATACTTTTACAGTTCATGCAGACCATAGTACGGTCTTAGCACATTTAGAAAGTTCCATGCATGATTGGATTCAACAAAATCCACATAATTTAGAAGTAAAAAACTTAGTTTTGGTTTTAAGAAATTTAAAAAATGTTCAAGACCAGTTCACCAACCTCAGTATTGAACAGGTCAATTATCAACAAAGCTACAGTCAACACCGGGATAATTTAAATTTATTGGATGACGATATCCACGGCATACAAGATCTTTGGCTCAAGATCAAACAACATTTAACCCCAAAGTCAGCCCTGTTTCGTCATGCTGTCCGGATTGGTTTTGTGTTCGCTGTGGGCTATGCCATGTCTTTATTGCCTTTTGCCAAAAATGGTTACTGGATTTTATTGACCAGCTTATTTGTCTGCCAAATCAGCTACTTTGCCACGAAAAGCCGTTTAAAAATGCGAACGTTGGGCACTGTTTTAGGTGTCATTTTAGGAATTCCAATCTTATATTTTGTACCCAGTATTGAAGGTCAGTTGGTACTTACCATTATTTTTGGGGTGTATTTTTTCTATTTGCGTTCCAAAAAATATGCCATGGCGACATTAATGGCAACCCTGATGGTCTTGTTGATTTTTAATCTTAAAGGTGCAGGCTATGCCATCATTTTACCGCGCATCATAGATACACTTTTAGGCTGTTTAATCGCATGGTTTGCTGTCAGCTTTATTTGGCCGGATTGGAATTTCCGAAATATTTCCAACAATATTCTAAAGAGCAGTAAAGCAACCCTAGATTATTTCGATGCTGTGGTAGAACAATATCAACAAGGGCGCACAAACAGTATTGATTATCGTAAAGCCCGTCGTGCAGCCCACAATGCGCAAATTGAATTATCCACCATGATTTCCAGCCTTAGTGCCGAACCCAATCCCAATCAAGATTTAATTCATCATGCATTTAGGTACTTGGTCTATAGTCATAGTCAACTCAGTTATGTATCTGCTCTCGGCAGCCATCGTGAACAGGTACATGATCAACAAATTTTAGATTTAATGCTTTGGTGTAAACACACCTTGAATGAGGCTTTACTCAATCAAGCCCCTTTAAATGAGGCTGCGATTGACCAGAAATTGGCAGAAATACAAAGTTTAAGTGATCAAGACAATTTATCAGATGGTTTACTATTAGCCTTAAAACAAATCAGTTTATTATTGGAAACCTTACCTGAGTTGTTAAGACTTAAAACAACTTTACTTGGATTAGAAATTAAATAGAAATGACGACATGATTTGAGAGGGTTCAAATGAAACTTAAACAGCATTTACAATTAGTCGCCGCTTTATTCACGCTAGGTGCCATGACATCTAGTTATGCAGATACTCAATTTAATCAAAACTTAGAGCAATTTTTAGAATGTAAGAAAACGCTCAGTGATTATTATGGTCTAGGTTTTGAGTTTGAAGACAATCTAAAAAAGAATGGTTGGATCAAACAAGGGGAAGATTATTCATATGTGAGTAAAGAACCCATCAAAGTCTTTGGTCAAACAAGCCATGAAATTAGTTTGGTTGCTGGTGGCATGTTGGCTGTATTTAAAAATGCCAATACCAAAGAACTTGCTGAAAAATTTAAAATTTCTCAAAATCGATTTTTTAAAGATATGCCGTATTTTTCAGGCGAAAAAATTGTAAAAACTGATCCTGCGACCAAAGACGCTGAAAAGTCTGTTCGAAAACTGACCCTTGCTGAATCCAATCCTGTTATCAATGAAGGAGAAAATAAAACTTATCTGGGTTGCGTTTATATTTCCGAGTTTGAACAACAGCAACAAGAAGCTGCACTTGAAGCCGCACAGTAATCAACAAACATCGAAATCGAGAATGCTTAAAGATTTAATGCTATGCCAATTCTGCATACTTTTCAATAAATCATAAAAAACTGATGTGTAATAATGACTTTCGATTGTGATATTTTAACAACATGATCGAGGTCATTTTTACACTGAATAACATCACTTAATGGAACTGATGAGAGTGATAAATATATTCAACTTTTGAACACAATTCGGTTAGACTCAAGATTCATTCTCATTTGACTAAGTGACCATGAATATCAAAACTTTACGTCTTGTTGGTTTTCTTGAAGGGATTTCCTTTCTTCTCCTGCTGTTTATTGCAATGCCGCTCAAATATATTTGGGATAACCCAATCTATGTGAAATACGTTGGTATGGGACACGGCTTACTCTTTATTGCCTTTCTTGCCGTTCTATTTATTGTTTGTCAAAAGCAAAAATGGTCACTCAAAATGTTTATTTTAGGCTTAATCGCTTCAATTTTACCTTTTGGACCCTTTGTCTTTGATCATAAATTAAAGCAAGCGCAATCTTCTTAATCTCCATTAGGTACATAGTTTTAAAGCTCCCTTTCCTTTAGGAAAGGGAGCTTTTTGAATTTTAAAAAATACCGTCTACCTGACGTTGTTTCATAATTGCTTTTAATAACCCACGTGGAATTGTGAACCATAAAGCAATCAATGCAAAACATGACAAAGCATACGCCCAGAGATGGAAGTGCTCATATAAAATTCGTATCAGTTCAATGACAAAGAAAAAGGTAAACATCATCAAGACTGAAACAGCAGCGGCAACTGTACCTTTAGAAACCTCTGAAGACATCAAGGCAAAACGATACAGCACGGAGAAACTGATCCCTTCACCAAAACTCACCAAGGTCATGCC
The DNA here is from genome assembly GCF_056930735.1 of Acinetobacter sp. B-6. Taxonomy (NCBI): domain Bacteria; kingdom Pseudomonadati; phylum Pseudomonadota; class Gammaproteobacteria; order Moraxellales; family Moraxellaceae; genus Acinetobacter; species Acinetobacter sp. B-6. The sequence continues at coordinate 141,289 of NZ_JBXPBY010000004.1, forward strand.
TAAAATGACGCAATATAAAAAATATTCGCGCCAGAGCACACCTGCGAACACAATCACAGTGCCCAAAAGCATCAATGGCAAGCCAATTAACACTGTTTTTCCAAGCGCCAAACGATCAATCACTCGAATCAGCACAATATTACCTAAGATCAGCCCGCCCAATACAGGAAACTGCGCTAATCCATATTGCAGACTCGTCAGCCCTAGTTCTTCAACCAACATCACTGGGGACAGAGCAATCCACAGCATTAAAGGCATCGCCACCATAGGCAGACCTAAAGTCATTCCCATAAAGGTCTTATTCTTAAAGACTTTCTTATAGTCATCCCAAATATAACTCAATGGTTGTTTTGGAATACTGATGCGACGCGCTGGCATTTTAGCCTTTAAACCAAACCAACTCAGAAAGGCTAAAAATGCAATGCCAATAAAGCCCCAATGCCACGATACATGATCAATCAGGAAAGCACCTACGACAGGTCCAATTAACGGCGCCAGTAGAGAAATGTTAGCCATGAGTGCCATGACTTTAATTGCATCACGTTCTTCAAAAGTTTCCTGAATTGCAGCATAACCAACCGCTGCAATCACGGATAAACCAAAGCCTTGTAAAAATCTCAAAGCGAGAAAACTTTCAATATGATGTGTCAGTAAGATCAATAAGCAGGTGATAACAAAGAATGCCACACCAGCCAATAAGACTTTTTTTCGTCCTAATCGGTCAGATAATGGCCCCAATAAGCCTGCGACACATGCACCACCAAGCAGATAAAAGGACATCGACGACGGTGCCCATGCACTACTTACGCCAAATTCCTTGGTAATCGCGAGCATAGCCGGCTGAACCAAATCATTTCCGATATACACTGAAAACTCAAAAAGCACCAACGCCAATGGAAACATGAGCGTAGCGCGACTCAAACTTGCAGTGTGTTCTTGTTGCACTGAATTTTGCATTGTTTTCTACATATCATTATAGGCTTGCTGGAGTGACACTATTTTTCTAAAGATAAGCGTCATCCCAATGACAAGCACTGAAATTTAAATATTAAGTTGTGGAATTTACGTTGAATAAGGGGTCAACACCGCATTCACAAGGTGTCTAATTCAATAGGTAAAAAAGTAATGCTTGCAGCAAATTTGTGAGATTTATAACTAAACCCTACTATAAAAAAGTTTATAGAAAGTACACACAGGGTTGAGTTTTTGTAGTGTAACACAGACATTTTTCGAGAGGAAGTTGAACATTTAATATTCTTAGGCTACTCTAAATGTCACATAAATCTATATGAATAAATTAAATGAAAAATAAAAATCCAGTTTCATTGATCATCATCGGCATTATTTTACTTCTGGTCGGTGGTGGGCTTTATTTTATGAGTTCCGGATCCCATATCAGTGCTTCTGATCAAGCCAGATGTGAAGAATTAGTGCAAAAAAAATATGGTGAAAACTCTGGCTCAATTATCTCAAGCTGTAAAACGGATACAGGTTTTGTTGCCATGATGGACGCTCAAGCCAATGCGACAGGCTCAGCAGAAGATACAGCGAAAGCAATTAGCTCAGCCAATCAAAAAGAACTTGGTTTAGGTATATTCGGTAAATTCCTGATGGGTCTATGTGTGGGAATTGGAATTGCATTGCTCATCAAAGGTCTGATTGGTTTAAAAAATAAATCTCAAACTGGCATTTAACACTTTACAGCAAATTATACGTTGAACTTGCTGTCATTGATCATCTAACACTTTAAACTTGATGAATGTACCATTTTTTATATCGTCATATGCTTCAAGAATTTGATCATAGCTGTTCATTACAAATGGACCATGACCATTGATCGGCTCTTGAAGTGGTTTGCCTGTCAGCAACAATAACTTGCAATACTGTAAAGCGGTGATCTCAATATCCTGCCCTAAACTCGACATCACAGCCAAGCCTTGTTCTTCGAGAATTTCATCTTCAGGCTGAAATTGAACTTTACCAGTTCTTAAATAAATCATAGTGGTGTCGCCAATATTCGCAGGTAGAACCACACGATGCCCTGGCTGGACTTCGATGTCTAAAACTTGGAGTGGCGAATGCGTTTTGGCTGGTCCTTGGGCATTTCCATAATGCCCAGCAATGACCCTGACTGTTCCTGCGGAATGGCTAAGTTCAATCACTGGAATATCCGCTTTGCGCAGACTTTGATAACGGGGTGGATTCATTTTATCTTTGGCAGGCAAATTCACCCACAACTGTACCATTTCAAAATACCCCCCAGTTTTTGAGAATGCCTCACTAAACACTTCTTTATGTTGGACTCCTGAAGCAGCCGTCATCCATTGCACATCGCCTGCAGAAACGATCCCTCCGCCACCCGATGAATCTCGATGTTCGAGTTCTCCAGCAAAAATCAGCGTGACGGTTTCAAAACCTCGATGTGGATGTTCACTCACGCCTTTGCGTAAATTGGTCGGTTTTAAAACTCCAGGTCCCAAGTGATCAAGTAACAGAAAGGGAGAGACGGTATTGCCTAATTCATAGTGTGAAAATACAGAAAGTACAGGATAAAAATCCCCTATCGCAAAGCGCGTATCATTACGATGAATAAAGGCAAGGGTTTTCATACTGTCGATCTTCTCTAATTGGTAAACGCATTAACCGTAAAAATGCTGTTTTAAATTGAAGCTATATGCTGTGAGATATTGCTTTAATTTTTCAATATCATTGGTCGGTTCAATTGCCCTTAAATTTAAAGCTTGAATCTTATCTTCCAATAATTTTAAGATCTGCGCTTGTTCAACCACCGGTAATTGCGCTTTTTCTTTCTGCTGTTTTTTGATTTCCAAATAATCCTCTGCCCAATGGCGGAGTGGATCTTTGGCATCAATTTGATCGAACAACTGCGTGATCTGGAGTTCAGGCATAATCTGTTGTGTTGCAAGTTCTGCGGACATCAAACCACGAATCGAATAAAACACTTTTTTATAAGTAAAATTATCTGCAGTTTGCATGACTTGCATACCGCCTTTAGCTAGCGATAAGTAATGATAATACAGCGCTTTATAGTCTATTCGTTCCAGCAAACCTGCTCTAAAGCTTTCCCACTCAGGAAATTGATTAAAATAGACAATATGCGCTCGTACCCATTCAAGTACTGTAGGATTACTCTTTGCCAAAAGTCCAAACATCTTATTTAAATCAAATGAAACAAAGTCAAAATCCCCCTCCATGATTTCGATTAAGTCACGATGTTGACGATAATCATAATATTGAGCTTTAGAAGGTAAATGGAAACCACGCACATCATAGTCGCTGTCTGGACTTGCCATGCCCCATAATCGACTACCACTTTCGATATAAAATAGTGGATGTTCATCTCGATTTTGGAATAAGTTTTGAATTTCTTGCTGGATGTTCATTGTGTTCACATTTTTGGTAATCTATAAGTTTTATATCATTAATTTCAATGAATTTTGAATTTTCTTTAGTTTTTGAATACCTATTTTCATCGAATTGATTAAGCATGCTGAAGCCTGATTACACTGAAACTATCACTCAGACAAGGGAGCAAAAATTCACTCTCGTTAATTGATTCTATTGATATTCTAAAAACGCATCATATCTGGTGCGTTCTCAAGCAAATGTCTTATCCATTCTTCAATAAAACATATGAATAGCGAAAAACAGCTATCCTTTGGACACCAATTTTGGATTTCTTAATAAATTTTCATGACGCTCTAAAGCCAATTCTATGAGTTGAGTAATTAATTCAGAATAAGTGATCCCACTTGCTTCCCAAAGCTTTGGATACATACTGTTATTGGTAAACCCTGGCAAAGTATTTACTTCATTCAGAAAAATATCACCATTTTCAGTCAAGAAAAAATCGACACGTGCAAGTCCAAAACAACCCAGAATTTTAAAAGCTTTAATCGAAATCTCACGGATCTTATTACTTTGCTCATTCGAAATTGGAGCAGGAATCACGACTGCAGAAGATTGATTATCTATATATTTTGCTTCATAAGAATAAAAACTAGACTTTACAACTACTTCACCGCAAACACTGGCTCTTGGATAATAATTTCCCAAAACCCCGCACTCAATTTCACGACCTTTGATAAATTTTTCGATCAATACTTTGCTGTCATATTGAAATGCATTTTCTAAAGCAGCAATAAATTCCTGTTCATTTTCAACTTTACTCACCCCGACGGAAGAACCTTGATTTGCAGGTTTTACGAATACAGGAAGACCTAAAGTAGTTTGAACCTCATCGAAACTTACCTCATTTAGGTCATAAGCATGAATCGTTAGAAATGGTGCAACAGCAATACCAGAACCTTGTAATAAACGCTTGGTAACATCTTTATCCATACAAATTGCAGAACTTAAAACATCTGAGCCCACAAATGGTAGATCTAAAATTTTAAGCATGCCTTGTAATGCACCATCTTCACCTAAGGTCCCATGAATAATTGGAAAAATAACATCAAGGGGCGCTAATCCTTGTGCATTTTCAATTTCAAAAATTTGAGGTGGCTTAGACTGTAAATGATCTTGCTGTTCACGTGCGGCAAGAGAAATTAATTTAGGATCGTGACCATATTCTAAATAATGTGTAGCATCTAAAATACGCCAAGTGCCATCTTGATCTATCCCAATCAAACTAAGATCAAACTTTTGCCGATCTATTGCATCCACGATATTTTGTGCTGACTGTAGTGACACGCGATGCTCTGATGATTTTCCACCAAAAATTATTCCAACTCTCGTTTTTGCCATTTTGTTGTTCTCTATTTTTAATTTTTCAAATCTATAATTCCCGTTAAATCATTGATTAAGGACATTTTGCCTTTTGGAATGTCTTGGTATTTTTACCACGTAAACACTGATATTCCTTTTGTACGTCTATGCGTTTCCACTGACCATCTACATTTTTAAAGCTATATACCGTACGAATTGAACGAACTGAATCATCCATCAAACCCGTTTCAGTCAATTTCACCTCAGCGACTGTTGGCGATTCAACACGGTTAAAATATTGACGTAATTCAACAGTCGCTAAATCTTTGCGCAGATCAGGACGCTCATTTAAAACTTGGCTCAATGGCGTTTCAGAACCACCCACTTTATTGATTAAATTTTGTGTTGTTGCACAACCCGACAGAGTCACTAAACAAAATACTGAAATTAAACTCAAACGGTTCATTCTGGTTATCCTTAAAACTCAAAGCATCGCTTTATGATGCTATGCACATTCAACTTACACTATTTAAAAACTGTGACTTTATGACTCATCTGCAATATGAGCAATATCGAGAGCAATGACTTGTTGATCTTGATCATCAAACATCAATGCTTGATCATCTAAATCCAGCATATAGAAATGCCCTTGTTCCGTTAGAAAATGCCAAGCGACAATCTCTTGTCCATTATATTGATGCGATGGATCACCGATAGTAATACGATCCAGCTCTTGACCAACCTGCTGACATAATTCTTCAATAATTTTAAAATAACGGGGTTGATTTTCAGCTGCCTGTTGCTTCCGCTGTTCTAGATTTGGAATCTTCGCTGAAACTTGTTCAATAACCGTCAATATTTCATCTTCATCCACTGCTTGTAACTTTGGATGCTGTCTTAACCATTGGCTATTGATTTCAATCAGATCTTCACTTTCATTCAATGCAAAGAATTTATCATCAAAGCTATTGAGTAAATCACGCTGTTGGTTCTCACCAAAATATTCACCCTCTAAAAACTGTTCAAATTCCTCATCAGAAAATTGTTCGATCAAATTAGCGCTTTGTTCAAATAAAGTTGAATGTTGAGTGGCATTCATGGCTTTTAAACCATCACGAACATGCTTCACCATAAATGCATCCCACCCCGTGTTATACACAAATTGAGAGAATCCACCGTTATTGACTTGGGCGAGATAATAATCCACAAAATAGCTATATAGCGCTTCAGCTGACACTTCATCGTATTCGATATAGTGTTCAAATAATTCATTTAATGTATCGATATTGGACATGATCACATCATAATGATCATCACTTTCTAAACTTTGTTTAGAAATTAAAATATTATCAATCAGCATCACTTTCAGTTTCTTATCAATATTTAAGCGCTACAAACATAACAAATTTTTAACGACAAATGACCACAAGACTGTAAATTTATTTTTATTTTTGTGTGTCCATAAAAAACGCTCCCTAAGGAGCGTTTTGGTTCAAACTTTTAAAGATCAAAGAGTTTACCCGGGTTCATAATACCGTTTGGATCAAATACTTTCTTTAAAGCCTTCATGTATTCAATTTCTTCAGCAGTACGGGTGTAATCAAGATAAGGCTTTTTGGTCATGCCCACACCATGCTCAGCAGAAATCGAACCATCATATTTCTTCACTGTTTCAAACACATATTTATTGACAACCTGACACTTTGCAAAGAATTCATCTTTCGATAAATTTGCAGGTTTTAAAATATTTAAATGCAGGTTGCCGTCACCAATATGCCCGAACCAGCAAATTTCAAAGTCGGGATAGTTCTCCGCAACAATCGTATCTATTTCCTTAATAAACGCAGGAACATGCGTAATCAGTACAGAAATATCATTTTTATAAGGGGTAAATGGTGCAATCGTTTCTGAAATGTCTTCACGTAAGCGCCATAAGCTTTGTACTTGTTCGAGACTTTGGCTCATCACGCCATCAAGTACCCAACCTTGTTCCATACAATGCTCAAAAATTTCCATCGCCGCATCCATAATCGGTTCATACGGCGCTTCAAACTCAAGCAAAACATAGAATGGACATTCAGTTTCAAATGGACGTTGAACATGACCACGGTCTAATACCTTTTGCATCGCAAGTTCACCAAAGAACTCAAATGCGGTGAGGTCAATTTTATTTTGAAAAGCATGTAATACTGGCATGATCGCATCAAAATCAGGTACACCCAGTACCATCACTTGTAAGTCATGTGGTTGACGTTCAAGTTTAATTTCAGCTTCAGTCACTAGACCTAAAGTACCTTCACCACCGATGAATAAGTGCTGCATTGCATAACCTGTGGCATTTTTGATCATGCCTTTATTTAAACGCAATACATCACCCTTTCCTGTCACGACTGTCAGACCAAGCACCCAGTTACGTGTCATACCGTACTTGATGACTTTAATCCCACCTGCATTGGTTCCAATGTTTCCACCAAGTTGAGACGAACCAGCAGAAGCAAAATCAACGGGATAATACATTCCCTGTTCTTCAGCATAATTCTGCAGTTGCTCAGTCACGACACCAGCTTGGATACGCACCATACGATCAGCAGGATAAAACTCTAAAATCTGGTTCATTTTGTCGAAGCTCACGACAATTTCACCATCCGCGGCAACAGCACCAGCCGATAATCCAGTACGTCCACCAGATGGTGTGATCGCAACATTAAATTGATTGGCCAATTGAACAATGGCTTGCACCTGCTCCGTACTAGAAGGAAAAACGATAATCGAAGGTTTTGGATCGAAATGCTTAGTATGATCTTTACCCCAATTTTCTAAACTGTCCGCATCGGTTTTAATTCGGTTTTCACCGACAATTTGCGTCAATTGGGTCAATAATTCTGGTGCTATCGTTACTGGAGCATTCATCGTTTTGCGGACCTAGCAAGAAGTAAATAAAAGGCGTCGTATACAACATTTGAGATTTTAAATCAGTCAGTGAAAATTTTTCAGCATATTTTTTAGCCTAAATCTTCAATCTCACCGATTTCAGCACTATTTTACCCAGATGACTGCTCAGGATAAAGTACAGATTTGATTCACATTATCCACACTTTGTATATAAAGCCATCAGCAAGCATGATAAAAATCAATGCATTAGCATTTCATTTGATTTTTGAATAATGCTTATCAGAAATCGTAGATAAAATATCCACTGTAGTGTCACAATCAAAATATCTATAGAACAAGGTCTATGGTATCATATTGCGACTAAATTTGGCCTTTGTAGCGGAGCCGTAATGAGCCAACATCTTTCACTACCTAAAGATAAAATTCGTTTCTTGTTGTTAGAAGGCGTTCACCAAAACGCGATCGACACATTAAATGCTGCTGGATATACCAATATCGATTACCGTAAAACTGCGCTTGAGGGTGAAGCGTTGAAAGAAGCGGTGAAAGATGCTCACTTCATTGGTATTCGTTCCCGTACACAATTAACTGAAGAAATCTTTGAAGCTGCGAATAAATTGATCGCAGTGGGTTGTTTCTGTATCGGAACAAACCAAGTGAATTTAAATGCAGCCATGATTCGTGGTATTCCTGTATTTAACGCACCATACTCAAATACTCGTTCAGTTGCAGAACTTGTTCTTGCAGAATCGATTCTTTTACTTCGCGGTGTACCTGCTAAATCTGCATCTACACACCGTGGTGGTTGGAACAAGTCAGCTGTAGGCTCGTTTGAAACACGTGGAAAAACTTTAGGTATCGTGGGTTACGGCTCAATTGGTTCACAACTTTCAGTTTTGGCTGAAAGCATGGGTATGCATGTGATTTATTATGATGCTGTGACCAAGCTTCCTATGGGTAATGCACGCCAAGTTGGTTCTTTAGATGAATTACTTGCCAATGCTGATGTGGTTACTTTACATGTTCCAGATGTTCCTTCAACACGTAATTTCTTTGCAAAAGATCAATTTGCAAAAATGAAAGAAGGTTCAATCTTCCTCAATGCAGCACGTGGTACATGTGTTGTTATCGAAGATTTAGCGGATGCGATCAAATCTGGTCATATTGCTGGTGCAGCAGTAGATGTATTCCCGAAAGAGCCGAAAGCCAATGGTGAAGAATTTGTTTCTCCTCTTCGTGGTTTAGACAATGTAATCCTTACACCACACGTTGGTGGATCAACGATGGAAGCTCAAGCCAATATTGGTTTAGAAGTTGCAGAGAAATTTGTTGCTTACTCAGATAAAGGTATGACTTTATCTGCTGTAAACTTCCCTGAAATTGCACTTCCATTGACTGAAGGGAAACACCGTTTACTGCATATCCATAAAAACGTACCGGGTGTTCTTTCTAAGATCAACAACCTGTTCGCTGAACATGGAATCAACATTTCTGGTCAGTCTTTAATGACTAAAGGTGACGTTGGTTACTTGGTAATGGATGTAGACGCAACTGCATCTCAAGAAGCGCTTGATACTCTTCATGAAGTTGAAGGTACAATCCGCGTTCGCGTATTGTTCTAAGGCTATTAAGCTTGAAAAACCACAGGGTTTGCCCTGTGGTTTTTTTATTGGTCATTACTTCAGATCAAATGTACAATCATCTCTAAGACTGCACTTCGTTAAAAATTCAAATTCTTAATACATATCATCCTTATTCTAAGTATTTCATAGCATGCTCAATTTAAAAAATGCACCACATCTACAAGCGATCGCTTTACTGTTTTTTGCCATGATCAGTGTGCAAAGCAGCGGTGCTCTTGCCAAAACGCTGTTTGAACAATTTCCAGTATTGACGATTTCTGCGATGCGTCTGCTTTTAGGTGGATTGATTCTAGCTGTCATTTTTAAAATCTGGCAGGTCAATTTAAAGCAAGTCAAATGGTCATCTATTATCAGTTACGGTTTGGCACTTGCTGGAATGAATGCTTTATTTTATCTGTCTATTCACCGTATTCCGCTAGGCATTGCTGTCGCTTTTGAATTTATCGGTCCACTGAGTGTTGCACTTTTCCATGCGCGTCGAAAATTTGATTTTATTTGGGTCGGGCTTGCAATTCTCGGCTTAGTTTTATTGTTTCCTTTTGACCAAGCACAACATCACCTTGATCCTGTTGGAATTGCTTTTGCCTTAGCTGCTGGCGCATGTTGGGCTGTTTATATTGTTGCAGGGCAACGTCCCTCTGGTGTTTCGGGAAATCACACCGTATGTTTGGGCATGTTTGTAGGAACGCTGTGTTTACTACCGATTGCCTTGTTCTCAGGGATGCCGATTGAAATTTTTCAGCCATCGAATTTAGTCTATTTTATTGCATTGGCTATTTTGGCAAGTGCTTTGCCGTTCTCTTTGGAAATGATTGCTTTAAGAAATTTATCCGCTTTAAGTTTTGGGACACTGATGAGTCTTGAGCCAGCAATTGCAGCATTCTCTGGGTTTATTTTCTTAGGTGAACAATTGTTATGGACACAATGGTTAGCTTTAGCCACCATTATCAGTGCTTCAATTGGATGTACAGTGACTGCCCAAAAAAGAAAGCAAATCTAAAAAAACCACCTCGAAAGGTGGTTTTAATGAGTTTCATGTAAAAACTACCAGTCAGGTGCACCCATCAATAGTTTGATCATGGCATTCTGATCAGGCTCAGATTCAAAACCAATTCGCTCAACCCATTCTTGCCCATTGTCTTGTATCAATGCATAAATACTTAAATAACCAATAGGACCTTTTCCACTTGCAAGAAAACCTGAATATTGATTTGGTAGTTGAATTTGTACTGGTTTTCCATAAATAGCATTAAACGTTAAGGTTTCCTCCTCTACACCATCTAAGCCATATACCGTAATTTCTATATTGCAAGACTTTCCAATTAATTCAGGCATAACTTCCCAATTGCCATTAGGTTCAATGGGTCCATTTGAAGAATCAATCAAACTGGTACAAACGGCAGGAAAAGTTAAACCTTTACTACTGCTGTAAACAACTTCACGATCAGTCAAAACAATATTCACATTACCATTCAAACCTGAAACTTGTTTACCTTTGTAACGTACCCATTGATTGGTTTCAAAAATTAAAGCGCTTTGTGCTGACCAGTCCAACTGTCCATCTGAATCGTTTATACCTGTGATCAAGCGTCCGCCATCTTGCGCTACAGAAAAGTCAAACTTCTCATTTATTTTTCCAGAGCAGGACACTGCTGTGCCATTAGGAAGTTCACATTTTATAAAATGATCCGTCGTCGGTTTTCCAAGATCAATGATCACATTACCTGCAGTTGTTGAAGTTTTTTCTCCCAACAGCGTACCTGTGAGGTCTTTGGCTGACCAATAAATTGTACCGCTTGAAGGCATATTCACTACGGTTAAGCCTTCTTTAGCAACACTATTTGATTTGGTTAAAGCAGAACCATCATTTAGGGTGATTTTTGCCGTGACATAACATGGAATCGCCTCTCCACTAGATTGACACTGGACAAAGACTGAACCCGCATTTTCAAATTTTAAATCCCAGTTCCATGTCGAAAAATGACGCACTGTCGCATGTACAGCAAGACCTGTAGCAGATTGATTTGATGTAATGACTTGACCTTTACCTTCCTCAATCCACAATCCACTGCTTTCGTCGAAATACCACATAGGAATTTCAGTTCCAGCTTTCATTTCTTTGTTATTGAGACTTTTTACAGGTAAATTCATTTGAATATCTGCTGTTTTCCCATTTGCAAGTTGTAGTTCCTGACCATTGGCATCTTTAAATGTTGCGGTAATCATCCCTGCGCTAATCAGATCAACAATGTTACCTTGTGCATCTTTTGCCACGCCATTGGCAGGCATCGCATTTAGATCGGCATTGGTGATATCCCAAGGCGTAAATTCGACATTTACTGCACCCGTTGCCAACTCACCATTATTTTTTACAAAAGCGTTTGCAGGAATCGTAATGGTTGCACCCAAATTTTGAGATTGAATCACTTGAGCCATAGAAATTTCAGATACAGGGACAACCTGTTTGATCGCCAATAAATTTACAGATAGTGCTTTTAAATTTGCCACCTCATACACGATGGACTGACCAATAAAACCTGCTTTTTCAAACTGAGCGACCACTGTTTTTGTCGCTTGAGGCAGTATAAGGTTCAAACTTGCACGACCATTTTGATCCGTTTTTATACGCTGCCCTAGTATGGTAACATCCGCATCAGGAATGGATGCACCATTAACAGTTTGAACCAGAATTGCAACTTCTTTATTGGTTGTGATTGCACCCTGTTTTACTTTTATTTTTTGTGTGGTGGAGCTGGTTTGTCCCGCAAGATCGGTGACATTCAATGTCACTGTATATTGCCCCACTTGCGTATAAGTATGTTCAACTGTGGCACCCGTTCCCTGAGTACCATCACCAAAATTCCAAGCATACGTGCGGATTGCATTGCCTTCTTTTGCTTTATATACCGTACTTTTCGTCGCATCAAATTTGACAATTTCGCCTGTACTTGGTGCAACAGGACTATATTCAAATTTTGCGGTCGGCTTACATGCAACCAAAAATAAGCCAATGAATGCCAAAAGTACCCATTTTATATAGTTTTTCATTTTAATCGCCTTTTTTACTAATTTTGTGACACACTTAACAAAATTAAGTTTAGTATGTATTTATTTTTCGATATAGGCATTTTATTTCAAAAATTTGATGCTATTTTTCTTATGATGTACCTAACTTATTCAACAAAATAACAATAAATTTCAATCAATAGAGTCATAAAGTGTAATGAGATGATTAATATTACGAGTGATTCTAAAATGAAGTTGATTTAAAACAACATAGAATTTTATTGGATTAAGATTTGATTACACGTTGCTGTTTTTCTATAGGAAGCTGGCAATCTATTTCAACAAGTGTTAATTCACGCCCAAAACAAGCACCCGTATCGAGAAAATAGCAATTGTGCTTCTTTGTCACATAATCAACCACAGTATGCCCCAGAAAAACCTGCTCAACCCCTTTAACATTCGAATAACGCATAAAGCGTTTATTTTTAATTCGTCCTCTCCCCCAAAGTGCCAACTCTCTACTTTTCGCTTTTGTCGATAATTTAAAAGCTTCCCAATCATTAAGATCAATATCTGCATGCACAAAACCATATTTTTTGTTTTGATGTATGACTTCTAAAAGTACAGGTAATGTTTCCAGCTTCTCAATCACTTGTTTTTGCTGTTGCAAACTTAAAGCATAAAACCATTCACCCCCATGTTGGGCGTGCAGATTTTTCATCAGGGGATCGACATGGGATAAAATGCACATTTCCTCATGATTGCCGAGGATGCTTTTAAACCACGGCTCATCAATTAAATTCAAACATTTCAGACTCTCAGGACCTCGATCAACAAGATCACCTACAGCAATTAGCACATCAGTTTGAAAATCAAAGCGCACATCTGCCAATTTTTGTATCAATGCATCATAGTGACCATGAATATCCCCCACCACAAATAAGCGACCTGTATGGTGAATATATGTCTCTACATGTGCAAAAATGCGATGTGATAAATCATTCATCTGCTGAACTTTGATTTAGAACTCAATAGATGCCGCTTCAATATGCTGATTTTCTTTTGCTAAATCTAAATATTTACTGGCTGTTTTCTTATTTTTTCGTACACCGATTCCATCTTTATAAATTTTAAACAGTTCGAAATAAGAATCTATATCACCATGATCCGCTGCCTGTTTAAATAAATCTGCACTTAGACTCAAATCAACATCAACACATTTACCCTCTCGATACATTTGTCCGAGTAGAAAAAATGCACGTGGTACTTGGAGTTCTTTTGCCTTATTTAACCAATCTAGTGCTCCTTGAGCATTGTCTTGACGCTGTTCAAAAATCGACATACACAGCATCGCCTGAGTATGCCCTTTATCTGCCGCAGCATTTAATAAGGGTAAGTGATGTTCATGTTCCAAAGGCAATAACATAGACAGTTCAAATTGTGCATCCGGATGATTTTGCATTGCTGCTCTTTCTAACCAAGAAACACCTTGATCCAGATTTTTTTCAGTGCCTAAACCATAACGTAAACATTGGGCTAGCGAATATTGTGCGGGTACATGCCCGGCAACTGCTGCATGTGATAATAATTCAACAGCCAGTGTGGCATATTCTTGGTGTTTTTGTTCAGTCTTGGCATTTTCAGCGTTTTTGAGCAAGTTTAATGCGGCTAAGTAAGCCGACTCAATATGTCCATTTTTCGCAGCTTTGAGTAAAAACTCTTGAGCAAGTGTGGCATCACCTTGATCACGTTGTTGCTCAACTAAAGCACGAACATAACAACCAAAAGGATCATTGTGTTGTTGAGCAATTTCAGCATATTTGAAAGCAGCATCTAGATTGTGCTGCGTGAAATAACTAAATGCCAATAACGCACAGGCAAAATGATCTTTTTCAGCAATTTTGAGTAATTCATTTTGTACTTTGATCGGGTCAAATCCAGAAAACTCGACACAAAACTTCAAGCTATTTTGATGCTGGTTTTTTAAATAATTGTCTAAAAGCAATTGGTAAGCAGCTTGCGGATCTTGTGCAAGTTGTTGTTGTGCATAGACAAAAATTGCCTCTGGATGGTTCAATTGGACAGCTTGTTGCAAGTGCATCAATGCTTGTGCCTGAGTCAACTGATCGCTTGCATGGTTCAATCCAAGATAAGCGAGTTCTAAATGTGCTAAACCATGATTAAGCTTTGCGGCATGTTGAAAAAAAAGAATGGCGGAAGGAATACTTTGGTTTAAATAACGTCCCAAGACATGCCACTGACCTAACAAGGTACTTGCGGGCGCAAAGTCTTGATTCGATGCATTGACCAACAAATCCACACGTGCCTGAGCATCTTGTTCAGTTTGGGCAAAGCCTTGTTGTTCTAATTTTAGGACTTCGATATACCAAGCTTCTGCTTGTGAATGTTGCGCCCCATTTAAGGCTATATTTTCAGTATTGTTCGTATGTCCTGACATCTTTTATTCCTAACACATGTGCCATTGCAAGTATAATCTTTCACATCTTACAGAGGAGTACCCATAATCTCAAAGCAAAATATTAAATGAATATTCATATATTTACGAAATACCAAAATAAATTTAAGAAAGTGTTAAAATCTATCCAATTCTTTTTTACACCATAAACATGCCAAACTCTCAACTCACTGCTGTGCTTTTCATGGTTTTATCTATGGTGGCTTATCAGATCAGTGCTTCATTTGCCAAACAGTTGTTTGAAGTTTTAGATCCCATTACGGTCGTGACTTTAAGGTTATGTTTTGCTTCCATTTTAATTATTTTGATGTTCCGTTCATGGAAAATTATCAAACGTTTGCCTTATCTAAGATGGAAAGAACTTTTATATTATAGTGGTTCCGTATGTCTGATGAATGTATTGTTCTATGCATCTTTAGGCAAATTACCACAAGGGATTGCTGTTGGACTCGAGTTTTTAGGTCCACTGACATTAGCACTACTCTCGATTAAACAAAAAAGTGATTATATTTGGGTATTCCTCGCCATCATAGGTATCGCCTTAATGGTGCCTTGGCATGATGCCAATGCGCATAACTTTTCTTATCTTGGTGCAGCATTTGCGCTTGGTGCGGGTATTTGCTGGGCAAGTTATATTTACTTTGGTCAGAAAGTGGTACGCCAAAATATAGGTATGCATGCGCTCAGTATTGCGATTGTTCTCTCGGCACTGGTGATGTTACCAATCAGCGCAGTACATGATTCACAGGCTTTATTACAAACTCAATATTGGGGTAAAGCCTTACTGATTGCGCTTTTGGCAACAGCAATCCCTTATGCTTTAGATCTACTGGCACTCAAACAACTCAGTAAAATGAGCTATGGTACCTTGTCCAGCTTATCCCCTGCTCTGGCAGCAATTGCTGGAATGGTTTTACTCAATGAACATATTACAACATGGCAAATTATTGCTTTAATTTGTATCATGACCGCTTCTGTAGGGGTAACCTTCCGTTCTGCACGAAATCCAGCTGCACTCAACAATGACTGATCTTTTTTAGTCATTGTTTTAAGCGAGTCCTATCCGATGTATAAAGATCTAGCGTCAAGCTAAGCCGAATTGATTTTAATCAAATCTTAGTGGTTACGATCAGGTGAATTGAGTAGGATTACCCAATCAAACGCATTATTTCTTTTGCTTTATATTTTTTATATTCTGACAAATATTTTTTCGCTAAGGTTATTTTCTGATTTTCATCTAAAATTTTCCCTGCTTTCATAAAAAAATTTTGCTCTTTCTGGTAGATGTGCCCTGCAACAGTATCCGATAACCTTTTTGCCAACACCAACCAACGTGAATGACTAAAATCAGTTTGTTCTAAAGAATCTAAGATCGCCTCCATTTCTTGATATTCAGCAAGCGCCAAACGTGTAATATTTAAACCTGAATCCGTCATCATTAACGGACTGTAAAAATAACGATCCTCGGCAACTGCATGTGCAAATAGTTCATTTTTGAGTAAATTAAAAATTTTCCGTCGTTCAGGCGTATCACCTGATGTATGAATGAGCTGTTCAGACAAATCCTTCTGAATCCTGTGGCTTTCTCGTAAAGCCTCGAATATGTTCATCAAAATCCCTCTTTTTTTGATTCTACGTGAGCGCTGATTTCTTTTTTATTGAGTCGATAAATTTCGCTGAATAAGTCATCAATCATAAATAAAGCATCAAAAAAAAGCCCCACAAAATTTAAGAGTTTTTTGTATCAAAAAAACTTAAATTTTGTGGGGTGTTTTGAATATAAGGCTTAAGCCATGAACATTTGGTATCCCAAACGACAAATCAAGATACTGACTAAAATTAAAAATAAAATTCGAATAAAACCACTTCCATATTTCAACGCCATTTTCACGCCCACCAGTGAGCCACAAATATTGGCGACTGCCATCATTAAGCCCAATTGAAATAGCACATGCCCTGTGGGAATAAAGAAACTCAATGCTGCAAAATTGGTCATGAAATTGCCGATTTTCGAAAGTGCCGAAGCATGGAGAAAGTCAACTTTCAAATAACGAATAAAATAAAAAATAAAGAAACTGCCTGTGCCTGGTCCAAAAATTCCATCATAAAAACCAATCAATAAACCACCGATACCTGCGATCAACAGCATTTTATGGGTAACTTCCTGTTGAAAATGTACTTGCCCAAACTGTTTTTTAAAAAACGTATAGATTGCGATGACAATCAACATAAACAAGACAAAGGGACGTAAAATTTCCTGTGGAATTAAAGAGACACAAGCAGCACCACCAAATGAACTGATGAAAGCTGTGATCCCGATAACCGCAAGCAATTTCCATTCAATTTTGACTTGTTTTAAATAAGAAAATGCTGCGGATGCAGTTCCACAAATGGATGCAAGCTTGTTAGTACCAAAAACCGTAGCCGTCGGATAATGAGGCAACGCCCCCATCAAAGCAGGAATTTGAATCAGTCCCCCACCTCCGACAGCAGCATCAATCGCGCCTGCACAAAAGGCAAAAAACACTAAACTGAGAATAATATCAAATTCCATAACATTCACTTATCTTTTAACGGTGCTATATTTGAACAGTGCTCGTTCTTCAATCCACTGAATTTTGAGGCAATATTTCTAATCAAAGATTTAAAACACGTTTCGGTACCAAGCGCTTCTTATCCGTAATTTCAGCCAGCCCTAAACATTTTTCACCATCGAATACAAGCACTTCTGCGACTGCAACATGATCTATATTACTTTCCATACCGCGGCAGAAATATTCTGCACGACCTTGAGGTACCTGAACCTTTAAAAAATGATCAATTGGTGCATATACAGGAAGCAACAACTTTTCTCGCTCTTGTTCAGTTAAGCTTTCCAAATATTCAATGGTATATTCGGGGATTAAATCAAAGTGACCTGTCTGAATCCGATGTAAATAAGTCAAATGTCCATACGTACCTAATGCTTTGGCAATATCTTCACCTAGCACTCGAATATAAGTCCCTTTCGAACAAGTGATATCTAAAGTCAGGCTCTGTGATGTAAACTCAATAAGTTCAACAGCAAAAATATGGATAGGTCGAGCCTCACGCTCAATTTCAATGCCTTGACGAGCCAACTCATACAATGGACGTCCTTGTTTCTTTAAAGCTGAATACATTGGAGGAATTTGCTGTATGTCACCAGTGAATTGTTTCAAAACCTGCTCAATATTCGCTTGGCTTAATTCAGGTACATCTTTTTCTAACAAGACCTCGCCTTCCACATCACCTGTAGTTGTACTGTGCCCCAACTGAATGGTTGTACGATAACGTTTGTTCGAATCTAATAAATAATGCGAAAACTTGGTCGCTTCGCCTAAACAAATCGGCAGTAAACCCGAAGCCAAAGGATCAAGTGCACCTGTATGCCCGGCTTTTTGTGCTCGATACAACCAACGAACTTTTTGCAATGCTGCATTTGAACTAATGCCCAATGGTTTATTCAATAAAAATACACCACTGATATGACGACGTGGAATCTTCTGGGCTTTTGAGGACATCTTGATCTTTATACATAAGTTGATGGGTTATTTTAACAAAAACCACTCATCTATTTTTACAAATTTTATATTTGAAACTTGCGGTTTTATGGCAAATTATTTTTGAATAAAAATACAAAAAATATAGGACATTAGATGGATTCATCTAGAAAAAAAACGCTTGGGATAGTGTTGTTTATTATTTTAGTGGTGATTTTGGCAGTCATTTTCTGGCTTAAACCCAGTCATCAAACAGCTGAAGCACATCAGACTTCGGACGATACAACTCAGTCTGAAGGACAAATTGCCGCTTCTCAGCTTTCAACATCAGAAGCGCTAAGTTTTGCCAGCAAGAGCCAACAAGACACGCAAATTAATTGTCAAATTCGAGTAGATGCTTCCAACCGCTTAATTGTCAATGAACAAACCAAAGACTGTTTTGAATATTTCATTACCCAGTATGGTGAAAAAACAATTGAACAAATCAAAACAGATTTCCAGCGTTATCTTCAAACAAGCTATAAAGAGCCTGTTCTATCTCAGTTGAGTGATTTATGGACACGCTACATGGATTACCGAAGTAAATTAGCAGATTTACAAGCACCCAATGCGGACAAGGAAAGTGCAAAATACTATCAACAGATTGTGGACAATACCAAAAATTTAAGAAAGAAATTCTTCTCAGATTATGAAATCCAAGGTCTATTTGGTACGCAAGATACCTATGACCAATATACCGTCGATCGAATGGCTGTGATGGATGACGCATCCTTATCTGCAAGCGAAAAAGCCAAAAAACTTAAAGCATTGTTTGATCAACTTCCTGAAGATTGGAAAGAAAATCTGCAACAACTGAATCAGCTTGAAGACCTCAGAAAACTCACAGCAGACATTAAAGCACGCGGTGGCTCAGCACAAGAACTGCATCAAATGCGTACTAATCTTGTTGGTCCAGAAGCAACTCAACGTTTAGAAACATTAGATGTCCAAAGAGGTGACTGGAAAAATAAAGTGAACCAGTATTTATCTGAGCGAGACACCATTCTCAACAGCAATATGAGTGATTCCGCTAAACAAAGTGCAATACAACAACTCAAATCACAACAATTTTCCAATCAACAAGAACAACTTAGATTACAAACATTTGAAACGGTACATGACCAAGGAGGTCAATTACCGTTTGCAAATTAATCAATAAAATTGTGACATAACAGGAAAAAAATGAAAAACAGGACAATAAAAAATCGTATGGGGCTCAGTATATGCTGTGTGTTGGGACTTAGTTTAGCCAGCTTGACACAGGCATCTCCATGCATTTTGCAAATCAAAGATACAATCAAATCAGATTATGCAAAAACTGCATATCCTATAGTCATGACACATGGTTGGCTCGGATGGTCTCGAATCGGAAATGAGCGTTTTAATATTGACTATTGGTATCAGATCTTACCCGACATGGCGCGTAATGGTGCAACAGTATTTGCAGCACAATTGTCTCCTGCCAATACCACTGAAGTGCGTGGAGAACAACTGATCACTCAAGTAGAAGAGGTTTTAGCACTCACAGGAAAGGACAAAGTCAACTTGATTGGACACAGTCATGGCGGTCCAACTATCCGCTATGTTGCAGCGGTTAAACCTCAATATGTCGCGTCTATCACGGGTGTAGGTGGAACTTTTCGAGGTTCTCGTGTTGCCGACAGCATTCAAAATAATCAAGCAAGTAAAATTTTGATGAATATTTTGGGACAATATATTGTTGGTCCACTGATCACATGGGCACAGGAAAATCCAGATTTAGCGATTAACTTTGATGCCTCGATGAAATCGCTCTCAGAAACAGGCTCTTCTACATTTAACAGCAAATTTCCAACAACTGCACTCGCCACAGATTGTAATAAAACGGGTGCGAAAGTAGAAAATGGAATTCATTATTACTCTTGGGGAGGAACTGCGCAAACCACAAATTTATTAGATATCGATACCCTATTAATGCAACTTGCCCCCTTAGTGTACGGCAACACTGATAATGACGGCATGGTACCGCGCTGTAGTACGCATATTGGGCAAGTGATTAGAGATAATTACGATTTAAATCATACCGATTTAGCCAATATGATGTTTGGTTTACGAGGTTGGTTCTCACAAGATCCCGTAGCCTTATATCGACAGCATGCCAATCGTTTGAAGTTACAAGGACTGTAATCTACACCAACTTACAATTCTAGAAATTGTGGGTTATTTATCCAGTTAAAACAAAAAGAGTATTTAAAATGAAATTAAAGATCGGTTCACTCGGGCTGGGTCTCGTCCTCGGACTCAGTGGAATGACAGTCTCAGCATCAGGGCTACAAACTGTCACTCCAACCTATGTCAGTTCTGACTATGCAAAAACCAAATATCCAATCGTATTTAACCATGGCATGTTTGGTTTCACTCGGCTTGGTATATCATCATTTGGCTTAGATTATTTTTATCAGGTGCTCCCCGATCTTGCTCGAAATGGTGCGAAGGTCTATGCAACACAGGTTTCTCCTTTAGAAAGCACTGAGGTTCGTGGTGAGCAACTTTTACAACAAGTTGATGAGGTTTTGGCATTAACAGGATCAGCCAAAGTGAATCTCATTGGACATAGTCATGGTGGTCCAACCATTCGTTATATTGAAATCGTTGCACCTTCCAAAGTAGCATCTTTAACTGCTGTTGCAGGAACGATAAAAGGCTCTAAAGTTGCAGATGATATATTGAGTAATCGAGGCGCGAGTGCGCTGTTAACCGTTGTAAGTCAATATATTTTAGCGCCGGTGATTACGTTACTGGAAAATAATCCATCATTACCCAACAGCTTAAATCGTTCTTTACAAAGTATTAGTGAAAAAGGTTCAGCTGAATTTAATGCAAAATATCCAAGTGCAGCGATTCCCAAAGATTGTGGTCAGGGGCAAAAAGTGACTTCAAATGGTGTCTACCATTATTCATGGACGGGTAAAGCACAATTGACCAATGTTCTTGATCTGACTGATGCTGCAATTTCTACCCTTGCACCTTTGTCATATAAAAATCTAGATAATGATGGCTTAGTCACTCGTTGCAATACGCATTTAGGACAAGTGATTCGAGATAATTATGATCAAACCCACTTGGATGAGGTCAATCAAATTTTAGGGTTACGCGGATTATTTTCACCGAATCCAGTTGATCAATTTCGCCAACAAGCCAATCGCTTGAAATTAGAAGGCTTATAATATTTCTAATCTAAAATATTTACTGTGAGGTCAACAACAGTAGATTTTATTTATGTTTGATTTAAAAATAAAGCCCTCAAATCCTGTTGCCATACGACGGTTATGGCAACACATCAATTCATTTTTTACCAAGAAATAAAATATTAAGTTACAGTTTAGGTTGTTTTTCATCCAAATTTCATCGATAACCTCACTTCAGCTTTGCTAGGTTAAAAAACGATACATACCAAAAACCCCTCAATAATAAAACCAACGGAGATTTATGATGAAATATGGACATCTGATCACAGGTCTATTTCTCGCATGTACTTTATCCACGACACATGCATCCAATGCACAACAAGTCACTGCAACAAAAGTAAGTTCTGATTATGCAAAAACCAAATACCCAATTGTATTTGCTCATGGTATGGCAGGATTTATTCGGGTGGGTGATGTTTTAGGACTCGATTACTGGTATCAAATTTTACCTAATTTGGCACGAAACGGCGCAAGCACATGGGCGACACGTGTATCACCGTTTAATTCAACCGAAGTGCGCGGCGAACAACTGGCTCAACAAGTAGAAGAGATTTTAGCCATCACAGGTAGCCAAAAGGTCAATTTAGTCGGTCATTCTCATGGTGGTCCAACCAGTCGCTATGTCGCGGGTGTCATGCCTACTCGCGTTGCATCCGTGACCGCGATTGGTTCACCACAAAGGGGCAGCCCAGTTGCAGATGTCATTTTGAGTGCAGAGGGTACAGTTCTTGAAGGACCCGTTGTCAGTCTTGTCAATTTATTCTCGAAAACCATTGTTTGGGCGCAAGGCTTAGATCCAAAAAGCTTTCCTCATGATGCACTTGCCAGTGGAAAAAGTGTTACGACCGAAGGTTCAGTTTTATTTAATCGTAAATTTCCAATGGGCGTCGGCGCTACAGCATGTAGCGAAGGTGCTTATCAAGAAAAAGGCATTCAATTTTTTTCATTTACAGGCAATTCAGTCGTCACCAATCTTTTAGACTTGGATTCAGCACTACTTGGTACAAGCTTATTGATCAATCTCGGTCATGATAATGATGGTTTAGTGTCACGTTGTAGTGCGAAATTCGGCAGAACTATTCGAGATAATTACCGCTGGAATCATTTGGACGAAATCAATCAAATTTTAGGTTTACGCGCGCTCTTTGCGCCAGACCCAGTACAAGTCTATCGTGAACATGCCAACCGTTTGAAAGTACAAGGTTTGTAAGTTCTCAACTTAAATTAGCCATATTGTATCTCTTTTTACAATATGGCTTTTGGTTTTGCTCATATCCCTTCGCTCAATATAAAAACATCCATGCCACCTCACAATAAAAAGACCTTCTATGATCCAAAAGTGCAAAATAAACCAATCACCAAAGGCTCTAACAATTTTTATAAAACATAAAGCGCATTGGATATGAATGATTGAAATCAAATCACTTGTATGAATATTCTTTGACCTAGTTTTAAGTTTTCCATAAATTTCAATGGCTTTTATGAATTTAACACTGAATAAACATTTTTACGAAATAAAATATTACATTTAAGGTTGTTTTTCATACTTTTCCGCTCGTAATTCATGACAATTTTGATATTTTTAAATTTCACTTAGAAGTGAATCAATAATAAATAACAATTTTAAATGGAGCTTCCCCATGAAATATGGATCATTGATGGCAAGTCTAATCTTGGCTTGTTTAGTACCCAGTGCGTATGCGTCTAATGCCCAGCAAATCACCACAAGTCAAACAACATCAACTTATGCTAAAACTAAATATCCTATTGTATTGGTACATGGCATGGCTGGATTTATTCGTTCAGACAATGCTTCAGGACAAGACTACTGGTACCAAATTGCACCTGACTTAGCACGTAATGGTGCAAATACATGGGTCACACGTGTTTCACCATTTAACTCAACAGAAGTTAGAGGTGAACAATTGGTACAACAAGTTGAAGATATCCTCGCCATTACAGGACAAACAAAAATCAACCTCATTGGTCACTCACATGGTGGTCCCACTGCACGTTATGTTGCCGGAGTGATGCCGAACAACGTTGCTTCGGTAACAGCTGTTGGCTCCCCAAACAAAGGGAGTCCACTTTCGGATGTGATTTTACGAGCAGAAGGCACTCCAGCTGAAGGTCCATTGGTCAACATGGTTAATTTTATTTCCAATATGATTGTTTGGTCTAAGGGCTTTGATCCCAAAGAGTTTCCGCATGATGCATTGGCAGGTTCAAAAAGTTTAAGCACCGAAGGCTCTGCTCTTTTCAATAATCAATTTCCAATGGGCGTTCCGACAACAACATGTGGAGAAGGTGCATATCAGGAAAAAGGCATTTATTTTTATTCTTTCACAGGAAGTGCTGTTTTAACAAATCTTGCAGATTTAACGGATGCATTCTTGCTCAGCACCAGTCGCAATATTCCTGAAACCAATGATGGACTTGTCTCTCGCTGTAGTGCCAAATTTGGTAAAACGATTCGTGATGATTATCGTTGGAATCATTTAGATGAAGTCAATCAGGTTTTAGGCTTGCGTGCAATCTTTGCACCTGATCCAGTACAAGTCTATCGTGAACAAGCCAACCGTTTAAAATTACAAGGATTATAATAGCAATCAATATTATTGACTTAATATAATTGAAATGGTCTTTGCTTTTTTCATCAGCAGATTTTACCTGACATCGCTATCGCGGGTGCGGCATGGATGCCGCCATCGGTCAAGGGCGATATGAGCAAAAACAAAGCACTGCTTTGTTTGCAGCGCAAGATCCCTGTTAAACAAAGGATTTTTGTTACTTTTCATCTCTAAAAAGTAAGACATCGCCAACGCAAATCAATTAAAACTTTAGAGCTAAAACGTGGCAGTGCAAGCTTTAGATCTTCAAGCAATCTATTGATCACTTTGATTTTATTGATCAAGAAAAATGATATTTTGCTGTATGCATTTTTCAACAGGTTGTCTATATACTATTTTCATTCATCAATTAGTCATAAAAAATGCGCCTAATAAGGCGCATTTTTAGCTGTAAAGCAAAGTTAAAATTAACCTTGTTTACGCGCTGGTAATTTCTCACGAATACGTGCAGCTTTACCAGACAATTCGCGTAGGTAATAAAGCTTAGCACGACGAACGTCACCACGACGTTTCACTTCGATTTTAGCAACGATTGGAGAGTGAGTTTGGAATACGCGCTCAACACCAACACCGCTAGAAATTTTACGTACTGTGAACGCTGAGTTCAAACCACGGTTTTTCTTCGCAATCACCACACCTTCAAACGCCTGAAGACGCTCACGGTCACCTTCTTTTACTTTTACTTGGACAACAACTGTGTCACCAGGAGCAAAAGCAGGGATGTCAGTTTTTAACTGTTGGTTTTCAATTGCTTGAACTAAAGGATGTTTACCACTCATTGTGGGAATCTCCGATTTTGCGGAACAGAAGAGGTCTGTACAACCGCTGGGGACAGAGGCTAAATCGCATATCAACCCGTTTATCTTTCCCCTTAGCCTTACTCAAATATGAGAGAGCTTAAGGAGCCTATAAAAGACATTTAACCAAGGCTAAATATCAATTTGTTGAAGCATTGCTTCTCAATCTTGTGCTCGAACCAAGCATCATTTTGCTGAGTCTTGCTGATCTTTTAGCCATTTCTTTTGCTGCTTGGTCAACTCAACTTTTTCCACCAACTCAGGGCGACGTTCCAAAGTGCGTTGATAGCGTTGCAAAAACCGCCATTTTTCAATATTTGCATGATGACCTGACTTTAAAACATCAGGAACATCCAAACCTTCAAAATGGTCTGGCTTGGTATATTGTGGGCAATCGAGTAGACCGTCCACAAATGAATCTTGCACTGCTGACTGTTCATCTGACATGGTATTCGGCAAACGTCGAATCACACTGTCTAATAGAACCATCGCAGGTAGTTCACCACCCGACAATACGTAATCTCCAATCGACCATTCCTGATCTACATATTTTTGGATCAAACGTTCATCGACCCCCTCATAACGTCCACACAGTACAATCAATCCGTCATAATGAATAAATTGCTGTACCGCAGGTTCATTTAGGGTTTTACCTTGTGGAGACATATACACCACAGGGACATGAACCGCTCCTGCTTGCTTTGCAAGCTGTTTGGCATGGTGTATTGCTTTTGCCAAAGGCTCAGCCATCATCACCATACCTGGACCACCACCAAATGGACGTTCATCCACTCTTTTGTAGTTGCCCTCGGCAAATTCTCGTGGATTGATACAATGAACTTGTACAATGTCACGTTTCACCGCGCGTCCGCTAATGCCGTACGCTGTAATCGCTTCAAACATTTCAGGAAAAAGCGTAATGACTGCAAAAAACACCGCAGACTCCTCTATTTTCCTGCTGTGCCAATCCTAAGGATTAATAATCCACGCCCCAATTCACGTAGATACGACCAGCTTCGAGATCAACGCGTTGTACCACATCTTTATGCCATGGAATCATTCGCTCTTCACCATCGATGCTATCTGCTGTTGCACGAACAACCATTACATCATTGGCACCTGTTTCAAACAGTTCATGGATTTTACCGAGATTTACTTCTTGCTCTTCATCATTCAAACCTAACACTGTTAGACCTTTTAAATCAGACCAATAGTACTCATCCACACCCGGTTGAGGCAGTTGCGACTTTGAAATCCAGATATTAGCGCCAACCAAATTGTCTGCTGCGGTACGATCAATCACACCTTTTAGCGCAACAACAAGACCTTTGCCATGTGGTTTCCAACGTTTTACATCGATAATTTGCCAACCTGCTTTGGTTTCTATGTACCAAGGCAGGTAGTCAAAAATGTTGCTCATGGGTTCAGTATTGGAATAGACCCAGAGCCACCCATTTAATCCATATGCTGAACGTAGCTGTCCAATCTGAATACGATCTTCGGGCACATTCTGTGTTGGTGTCATGGGCTACCTACTGCTGAATAAATTATGCAGCAGCTGCAGCTTTCTTCGCTTGAGCAGCTAAAGAAGCAACACGTTCAGAAGGTTGAGCACCTTGTGAAACCCAGTGAGCAAAACGGTCAGCATCTAAACGAAGTTTTTCTGCTTTACCTTGAGCTGTAGGGTTAAAGAAACCAATACGTTCGATGAAACGACCGTCACGTGCATTACGGCTATCAGTCACAATGATTTGATAGAACGGACGTTTTTTAGCACCACCGCGTGCTAGACGAATTACAACCATGATAGAACCTTATAGTTTTTACGGATTATCCTTGCACCGACCATCGGTACATTTCAAACCCCTTTCATAGAGGGCAGTATTTTACGTTATCTTGAGTGTGAAAGAAAGATCAATTTTTCTTTATCCACAATTTTGAATTTAAATTTTATCTGCCGTCCCAGTTTGTAGTTGCGGACGGGGTGCATGAGGTACCTTTGGTCCAACATTTTTGACCTTGATTGTTCAGCACTATAGAACCATTTCCAGCTTGATTTGTATTTTCATTTGGCATTGCTGTTAATGTCCATGTTCCTGCTGATACATTAGATAAAGTAAGCTTATATAATGGTTTACCGCCAGAAGGATATTGATCTGCAACACCTACTGTAGTTAGATCAATTGGAGTCGCATCCTGTTTTTTTAGAAATGTAGAGTTCAATGTCCTATATTTTTGTAATAAGCCGCCAATCCTAACCATTTCAGACTGCATATCAACACGGTTTGCTTTGATTAAATAGTCTGTATACATTGGATAAGCAATTCTTGCCAATATCCCTAAAATTGCAACAACAATAAGTAGTTCGATTAAGCTAAAACCCTGTTCTTTTACCATGGTTGGCTTCCTGTTTTTGTTCCATCGTTCCAAGGTTCACATTTAAAATTTACATCACTTGCTAAACGTGATTTACATTGCAATCCATTACTACTCATCAAAAAATAATTATTTTTAGGATTATAGTTACGATTGTTTACATCAGTAGGTGGGGCGACTGAAATATACCAGCCTATCCCCTGTACATCATCTGTCAGATTTTTTGAACTGTCTTCCAAATCTAAAATTTTCAATATATAGCCTTCAGGTAACTCTGTAGCCGTTTCAGAAAAATTTCTATAATTAAAATTTCTAGTTTTATATCTTTCCAATTGCTCAGCAAGCTTTAAGATTTCTTGTTGAACTTTTTTCTCTCTATTTGACTGAATTATATCCTTATAGGTAGGTATGGCTATAGCTGCCATTATTGCAATAATAATGACAACAATAACTAACTCAATAAGGGTAAATCCTTGTATTTTTTTCATGGATTCGTCCTTAACGTTCATACCAACGCTGGGAAATAAACTTAGTTTTACTGGTATAGTTTGTTAAAGTTTCAGTTGTAGGAAAGTTTAGAACTAAACCACGATTTTTGTCCTTACCACCGAAACTGATACCGATATTCCCTTTTCCTAATGAAATTTCATTTGGACGATTCTTAACAACTATAGTATTCCCACTCAATACAGTGCATTGACCATAAGGTAGACAGAATTGATTAGCCTTACTTTCACCTCGCACACCACCGTAACAATCAACGTCATCAATATCTATGTTTGCATTAAATATGCTGACATATAAATCACTGTCAATCGCGATATTATCATTGAGAACACGTTTTTTAGAACCTAACGGATAATACCACCCACCAAAACTGAAACTTGTCGCAGTATTACCATCAGTATTTTTAACCAGCTGTTTACTACCTGTGGTCATTGAATTGATATCAACCGAATTTAATTCACTGTCCTTTAATACTGATAAATTTCGACGTGTTACATCTTTATCATAAATAGCATATAAAGCATCATTTTTATTGGTTTCTGACATAGGTGAACTCAAGTTACCAGAACCAATTGTCAGTACTGCAAACAAACTTCCGCCATTGTTATGAATGGTAAATGTAGGTGTAGAATAGAATCTTGGTACATCTGATGCATTAGACTGATTTAGAATACGAGTGACACGTTTCGCTAAATTAGCCGTCTTACCCGCTTGATTTGAACTGTCTAAGTCTACACGCCACAATTGACCACCTAAATCACCAAAGTATAGGTGATCTACGAGTCCATCACTATTACGGTCAATTGCTTTTATCTGACTCACCACACTACGCTTCATATTACTGACATTCGTCTCGGTGACTTTATCAGCTGCCGCATTTGCACTTGCCCACCATAAAACTGAGCCAGTTTCAGCATCAAAAATATATACGCCTGCACCTTTATCAATACTACTGGATGTTGGCGTACCTATATTTTCATAAATTGGGTCATAACCACCACCAACAATCATTACCAGCTTGCGTGAACCTTGCCAGTTTATCCAAGCTAAAGTAGGTTTAGACCAACTTTGCCCCATATAGCTAATTGGTGAATATGCTGCTGCATCGTCAGGACTGATTCTAAATTTTATTTTTGGTTTTCCGCTGGTAGAGGTAACATCAGATAAATCTAGAGCATAATAACTGCGCCCCCCCATGCGTAAACCACCATATAACCATTGTTTACCACCGCTCACCGTTACAACAGGCTCTGTTGCATTTGTACCAGACTTAGTGACATATTCAGTATAGGCTGTCCAAGGACCGTCAACTCCATACTCTAGGTTTCTTCCCTGATTTTCTTGATTTAAAAAACCTTTGCTTTGCTTTTCAATCATTTCATTAGGAACAAATGTAAATACTTCTTTACCCGCATTACTGTCTGTTGCACTGTCACCTGCTCGGATGACATGTAATAACCCTTGAGTTGTTCCAAATACAATTAAGTCATCACGATCCTTGTAACTTAAATCACCTGTTTTAGCATCAAATTGGGTTGTCCCTTTTTGTGTAATCAATATGGGTCTAGAATGCATTACTGCGCCCATTTGTCTAAGTGTTGCATTGGATTGTGTGAGAAAATTTACAAAGGACGTATTGGCAGCATCACTATTGCTCGTCGTTAGGTTTGATGCCATGGCAGAAGTTACATTGTAACCAAACAACGCTGCAAGATAACCACGTTTGGTATCTATACTAAAATTATTCGTAGGGTTATTGGCTTTTAAATCAGCACTACTTACTTGTAATAAAGCCTTATCATTCCCAATACTCGATGCAGTACCATCATTACCAACTTTTCTGTCTGTATAAATAGTTCTTTCAATATTATTGACATTCCCTAACTTAAATTGACTTAAGGCTCCACCAACTCTTACTTCAAATTCTTTTTCAACATCTACGTTATTTTCTTGAACGATTTTGGTAATTGTCTTTTTAATAGCAGTATCTGCCCAATAATCATTTGGATCATCAACACTAATTCCCTTTGTAGCATCAAATACAATCTTGTTATCACGATCTTTAATTATATTATCAACCACTTGGTATTTTTTAAGATTACCAATCCATGTTGTGACTTGAGCATCTGGAGCTGGATCAAATTGTGGGAAGTACCCCCAAGGCTGAATATTTTGAGTATCTAAATTATCTACAGGTATGGTAATTGAGCCTGTAGTAACTGGCGGAATATATTTTTGAAGCTTTTTAAGGAAAGCATTAACACTAGCAACAACATCGGCATCATTATTGCCAGGGTAATATCCTCCCCCACCCAATATTCCCCATTTTTTAGCATCACTAATATCATTGGCTTTATTAGATGTTGGCGTACCTGTCATATCAGATCCAAATCCAACAACTGCTGTCTTGATTGATACACCAGCTGGATTATTTGAACCACCTTTTAATAACCGTTTAGTATATTCACCAATACAAGTCCAGTTATTTGTATTATTACTACTATTATAGTACGGCGTACTGCCACCTAAAGAATCACTTGCACACCTAAAACCAGAGTCATTTAAACTTTCACGCATAATATTCAGAGATGAATTATTTCGCCCATACTCAGGAACACCATCTGTTAGAAAATAAATACCTTGTGTATTGCATTGCTTAGTTGAGGTAATAGTTTCGGGATTTAAATACCTAGTAGAACCACTAATATTGGTGACATTCGAGATAAATCCGCTGCCACTAGAATTTCGCGTAGATTGTCCCATCAAATACGCAGCAACCTCAGCATAAGCAAATGCTGTAGGAGTACCTCCGCCTGCTGATAATGCATTCACAGCACGTATCATTTTATTACGGTGAGTATCTTTAGCATTACCCGTATAAGTAGTAACTACTTGTCCAGCAATAGTAGCTGTTTGACTTTTCTTTTGATTCTGACTTTCAGTATTCGTTCTTGTATTGGTTTGTTCGTAACAAGTCCCCCAACTAGAGCTTGTACATGTTACAACATCGTTATATGTTTGATTACTTGAACCAATATTAACCCACCCTCCTTGATCAGTCCAATTAGGATACCCATATTGATTTTGACTAGTTGAATTTAAACCATTTAAATCCGCTAAGGTTTTTGTTGAATCTGCCCATGTTTTACAACTTGGATCATTGCTATTATTTATATTATTCCAATCAATACATTCTTGAACAGTTATGGTATTGCCTAGTACTTTACTATCTACGGATTCACCACTTGCACTCGGATTAGAACCACTCCAACCACTCCAACCACTCCAACCACTCCAACCACTCCAAGTACCCCAATCACTCCAAGAATATCTTCTTGTTCTGGTCTGTGTACTATATCTATCTCGACTGTTCACTCTCGTTAAGTCTCTAGACAAGTTGAATGTTGCCGAAGTAGAAACTCGATAGATTTCTTTAGTCCCAATATCTGTTTCTTGTCCTAAAGCTCGAGCCTCTAAGTCAATACGCCCAGTAGTTCCACTAAACTCAGACAAACCAACTACTAGTTTATCTGGTAATCGTTCTATTCCTTGAGAAGCATCACCCTGAAGAAGTTTTAGCATCCCATTTTTTAGGCTTTGAATTCGATTTTCACCATAATCATTGAGGCTTGGGTTCATACTCCCTGAAACATCAAGCATAAACATAATAGTCGTAACTGAAGTTTGAGGTGCTTTATAGAGTTCCGTATCACTTGCATAACTCGGTAAAGCAGAACAAACTAAT
Organism: Acinetobacter sp. B-6; assembly: GCF_056930735.1. NCBI lineage: Bacteria > Pseudomonadati > Pseudomonadota > Gammaproteobacteria > Moraxellales > Moraxellaceae > Acinetobacter > Acinetobacter sp. B-6. Next base: position 172,879 of record NZ_JBXPBY010000004.1, read on the forward strand.
GAGGTGATAAAAGCTGTTTGTATCGCAACAACTATTTTTTTATATTTAGTTTTCATAAGATATCCCCTTTACCTTAGCTCTTAGTCGCATAACTAATCACAGCATAATCCATGACTTGTTGACTATATGGCACACCCAAATCAGCAAAACATTCTGCAACTGTCTTTTGTGCTGCATACTTTGCAGACTTATCATTCAAATGGTTTTTAAAACAATCATTAATTTGGCTTGAAAAACTTGACCATCCAGAGCCACTACCATTCGCTGCACCTGGGATAATCGTGGTCACAATAATTTGCACAGGTTGCACCTGATCAAGTTGAACAGTGGATGTATCTGTACCAGTGGGAAAATATTTGAAGGGTACGTCAGTATTACTACTACTTTTTTTCACAGCAATTTGCGAAATCATAATATCCCGTCCACTGCTATAATCATTTTTTGTATATTGACAGTAACCAGCAACACCTAGCTCACTATTATTTACATCTGCATCACTTGTAGGATAAATAACACTTGCTTGTTGAATAGAAAATAATTTGGCTTGGGTTTTCGGTCGATAACAGAAAACCAGCTCTTTGTTTAAAAAACTATCTGACTTTACAATCCCAAATAGGCCTAAGGAGCTTAAATTTTTCTGTAAAGTTGCAGAATCCTTGTTATCTTTTTCAAGTGCAAAGAATACGGCATCCGCTGTTTGCTGGTTCAAACTTTGAATCTGACTATTCGTCGCAATACTTAACCCTGTTAGACTCTGTTTCACTGCCAGAGTACCAATTAAAACCATTAAAATAAGAACAAAGAGCACCGCGATAATTGTGATACCTCGTTGATGGACTCGCATTTATAAATCCTCCATGAGGCCATAGCCATTTCGTAATGCAACTGTCTGACTGATTACATCGCGAATATATTTAGGATCTGAATCTGATGTACTTAAAGTCACCGCTTGATCTAAAACAGTAAAACCACTTGGTAATTTATCTTTTTCTGAAATAGAATCATAACCACGTACTAAAGCACCTAACTGAATCGACATTATTCGAGGTCTAGGAGTTCCTGCTTTAGTCAGTGAGTTGGTTGCTCCCATATATTGGTCAATCGTCATATAGCTAAATTCATCTGTATTATTTTGCTTAACGCCAAGCAAAACATGAAAATAGTCCACACGACGCATAATGATTTGACTACCTTCACCTAAACCAGAAATATTTGTAGGTAAAGCAGCCGTTTCTACCAATGTTTTATAACGTCCAGCATCACAAACCAAAGCTAGATTCCCTGCTGAACCATCCTGACGTAAAAAATATCGCTGCACAATGAATGTGCCCTTATCTATATCATCTTGCGAAATTGGATTGCCTTCGCAATCAAAACCATTTGGATCAAAAGCTTTATATTGAATGACCAATTGATCACTTTTTACATTTACATTTGACAATCCGACTTTAGCTTGAGTGAAATTCGCTAAATTTGCTGAATCACCAGAAATAAAATAAGGAATATTTGCTGTTGCAACTTTTTTCTCATCTTCAGTTAAACCAGCGTAACTTTTTATCGTTGTAAATACGACGCCACTGTATTGATTACGATCATTCACAACCGCTAAATCTGCATCTAAATTTGCGAGTTTTATGTCTTTTAAAATAAAATTTAAACCAAAATTTCCGTTATCTTGTAATTCTGCTAAGTTCTTCTGAAGCCCATAATTGATACTACCTGTCAAAAATAACTGCATAGCTGCTGCCATGATTAATAAACCAATAACCAGTGCTAACATCAACTCTACAAGCGTCATACCTTTTGAATAATTCATTAGTAAGTCTCCAAAATAATACACTTAGAGTCTTTATTATAAGAACCGCCTTTAGTGCAGCTATTTGTAGAATCACTATTAGTTGGCTCAGTTTCATCCCAAGCGACATAGACACAATAACGGCTTCTGGTCATATTTCCAGGGCAATCACTTATTGCTGTTTTCATTCCATTCAGGAAAGCTTTATATAAAATTTGATTTACATCTTCTTCTGCAAATTTCTGGCTAGAACATTTTGTTGTGTTGTTGCACTTTGCTGAATAAGACGTCGCATATGTGCGTCCAGCAAAAGCATTTGCATATGCATCAACAACTTGATCAACATCATTTACTTTAATTGTTATATTTTTAGCTAAACCTTGATTATTTGCCCGCATTCGCTCAGACATATCACGAGCCAAACTCATTGCTTGAATACGTTTAGACGCATCAAGAGAAGCTTCCATGGCTCTCATTTGTAGCATCGCAAAACCTAACACCCCAATTGATAATAATATGAGTGCAACAAGGACTTCCATCATACCTATTCCCTTTTGGGAAGATAATGCTTTCATCATGAGGTACAATCCCCGTCAAAATTAGATTTATTCGTTGTTGTAACTTTGCCAAAATTTGTTAAATATACATATTTAGTATATGAATCACTTGAAATTTGTATTTCTAAATTTTGAGGGAAATTTTCTACATTTCCTTGTGGTAAAAATACAATTTTAGCGAGTGTGGGAATCGTAGAACTATAGCCCCATGACTTTTTTCCCTTATCATCAGTAATACATTCACCTGTTTTAAAAATTAAAGTTTGTCCTGAAGGTATATTCCAATATTTACTTTGAGCAGAATCTTTTCCAGCTGTATTAAGATTAACAGTGACTTTTTTCCGAAATACAACGGCATCTGACCTTGCTTGGGTCAATATTTTTTCTAAATCAACTGAAGTTCTCTCAAGCTTTCTTTTTAACGTTAAATCTTGAATTTTTGGCGCGGCAATTATGGCAACAATCGAGATAATGATTAATGTGACTATTAATTCAATTAAAGTGAATCCCCGATTATTTTGCATCACAATCCCTCTAGAACAAAACTTTACCTAACTTAAAATCATAACCAAAACACTTACAAAACCAATACAAGTTAGATGAAAGGCATAAAAAAACGGACAATTGTCACATTTGATTGTCTGCTGAAATTTCATGTAAATTTATCTTAAATATATTATAATTTTAACTTTAATATCATCAAAACACCTGATGATTCATATCCAATCAAATTTATGGTTTTTATACAAATTGTTAAAAAGCTTTTGGTGATTCATTTATCTTGTGCATTTGAATCTTCGCTGGATCTTTGATCGTGTGACGACATGGATATCGTCATGTTGAGGAGAGGCAAATGGGCAAAACCAAGCACGGCTTTGTTTGTAGCGAAAAAATGTGACTAAGCAAAAAATGAGTTGAGCAAAACGAGACACCGCCTACGCAAATCTATTTAACGTGAGTTCGATGCAATCACACTTTTAACTTATTGAAAAATAATAAATCTCGGCGGAGTCTTGCTGAGTTTTCATCCAATTTCAGGATCAGCCTGCGGCTCGCCGCAAAACTCGTCAACCACCATCAACATTTTCAATAAGTCGCAGAAACAATATCTTATGAAAGGAGTCCTGCCTCGAACAGTTGCGGATGACGTTTCCGAGTATCATATTTCATCAAGGATTTTTATCGAACTCAGGTTATTTAGACTTTAAAAGGTAAAGTGTGTCAATCAAAGCTTTATATCTTTCAGCAATTTAGAGTCATTGCATAAATTTTATTGTTCACTTCAACAAACACACGCTTTGATACGGAAATCAAAATTTTATTGACCTTCCCAGTTTGTGGTAGCGGAAGGAATACATGTAGCGCCTTTCATCCAACATTTTTGACCCTGGCTATTTAGTACAAGATTCCCGTCTGATGACTGAACAGAATTTGATTTTGGTTCTGCTGTCAATGTCCATGTTTGATCACTGGTTGTTAATCTAATTGTATAAAGCTCAGCAAAGGCGGGATAATCTTTAGTCATGGTATTGGTATCCAGCTTTGCATTGGTATAATTATGATGAATGGCATAATAACTTTGTAAACGCTGAGAAATTTGCATCATTTCACTTTGTGTATCCACTCGATTTGTACGAATTTTATAATTCGAGTATGACGGATAAGCAATTGCCGCAAGAATGGCGATGATTGCAACAACAATCATCAACTCCATCAAAGTAAAACCCCTATTTTTACTGATATTTTTCACCATGATTCACCTGCACTACCACAATCTGAAAATAGGCTCACTACATCTTTGACCTTCGTCATACATCGAAGCCCTGTACTTAAAGACAATAAATCGTTGTTACGTGGTTGTTTCGGTTCTCCACTGTTTCCTTTGACACGTTCAACGGCAATTGCCCAACTCAATCCTTTTACGCTTGTAGAGTCAGGAGTTTCAGTACCATTTGCACCTTTCTTAATTGTCAAAGGTTGATGTGTAGTGCCATCAACCAGAGTCAATTTATATTTAGCATTATTGGTATCAACACCTATTGGTAATAAAAGCTGCCCTGTTGAAGGATTATAATGACTACTTATGACTGAATTACCATGCGCATCGGTATCAGTAAAACGATAAAGATAACTTGCATCGAAGCCCTTATAGCTAAAATTTTTTGATTTAAAACGTTCTAATTCTGCTGCAACCTTTTGTGCCTCCTGTTTTGCAATAGCCTCATCCTTACGTTCTATAAATTGCGCATAATTCGGAATCGCAATTGCAGCGATAATCGCCACAACCACCACCACGATGACAAGTTCAATCAGTGTAAAACCATATCGATTCTTCATGATTTCACCTATCTCATTTCATACCAGCGCAATTGCTGGCTTTTTGGAACAACATTAAACTTCTGACATTCAGGGGCATTCGAGGTTGCTGCACAACCATGGGTAGGTGCTCGAGGAACAACCAAACCAATATTGGTTGCATTATTATCAACAGCCTGCCCAATTCCACCGCCTAATATTCCGGCGCCAATTTTGATTCTATTTGGCGTATTCAAATTTGTTGTAGGAAATGGACATTTTCCTGTAGGTAAACAGAATTGGTAGATATATGAATCACCTTTTACCCCCGCACCACATGAACCACCAATACCAGCACCATCACGGTGGAATACATTAACATAGAGCATATCGTCTATAGCATAGAGTTCGTTCATTCCCATATAGGCGCCAGAAATATTAGAAAAGGTATATTTCCAGCCACTGTTATTCGCTATCGCAATACCTGTCGCCATATTGCCATTTAGACTTGCTAAGCCGACATGTTCTGTCGTTAATGAATAATTTGACTGATATAAGTTACTGTTGGTGACATCTTTATCATAAACCACATATATACCATCAAATATTGCTACCTTATTACCTGATAAAGGTGAACTACGATTTCCAGAACTAAAAGCCACAGCTCCAATCAGACGATTATTTCCATCATCATGCACTGAAAAACTTGGCATCTCATAGAAACGCGGTACTGGATTGACTAGGTCTGAATGATAAAACAAGCGGACAACACGGGTTGCAAAATCAGCTTTGGTGGTTGCGAGATTATTGAGATCAACACGAAAGGTCTGCCCCCGTAAATCACCAAAATAAAGATGATCCACCAAACCATCGCTATCACGGTCAATCGCATTGATTTGGCTGACCACACTGTATTTCATATTGATCGAGTTGGTGCTGGTATTTGTATAAGCTTCAGCACCCTTTGCCTCAGTTGCATTGGCACTCGTCCACCACAGTAAATCCCCGGTATTGGCGTCAAACATATATACACCAGCACCACCACCTACAGTATTGTTTTGCACATAATTTTCACTTTCATAACCAGTATCGTAGCCACCTCCGACAAACATGACTAATTTTTTAACTCCACCAAAATTCACATAAGCCAGTGTTGGCTTAGACCAACTTTGCCCCATATAGCTTAATGCAGGAACACTGACTGGCGTGGAGGAACCAGATTTATAAATTTTTGCATTCTCTGGATCGATATGAAATTTAAGACTAGGCTGCTCTAAATCAGACAAATCTAAAGCATAATAGCTTTTACCGCCCATCCGTAGACCGCCATACACCCACTGCAAACCTTTAAGTGCAAGGTTTTGGTCAGAACTTCCATCACTGGTACGGTCCGATTTATTGACCGTTAATGTTCCATCAGCTTTAGCAACGTATTGAGTATGTGCTGTCCACGGTGCATCGACACCATAAAACAAATTATTTTTTCCACCCGTACTGCTTGTTTCAGATAAAAAAGCAGCCTTTTGATTTTGCATCATTTCATTCGGCGCGAAAGCAAATTTCTCAATCCCCGTTTGCGCATCCACAACATGTAACAACCCTTGTGAACTACCAAACAGTAGATAGTCATCACGATTTGATGTGTCGATACTGCCAGAAGTGTATGTCACTTTCCCTTTTTGGGTGAGTAAAACAGGTTTTGAATGCATTATCGCCCCCACTTGACGTAATTCAGGTTGGGTGGGCAGATTCGCTAAGGTAACACCTGTTGCAGATGCACTAATATTGTAGCCCAGCACATTCAACCAATAATTTTTGTCAGGATCATTGGCAAATAATCCTGTTGCACCTGTACCAAATAAGGTTTCCACATTCACTTTTTTTAAGGTATTAGAATCACTTGCAGTATAAGGTGCAGCCGTACTGATTTTACGATTGGTAAAGATTGTACGATTCATAATGGGTTGATTCGTGGCTGTAGTCCCTAAACCTAATGGCAGTCGCCCTTTCATACCATTCGACCATAGACCATCTGCATCTATATTTAATGAACCATTCGCCAAAATTAACTTTTTGGTTTTATCAAAATTATATAACTCACCACTATAAATATGATATTTATTGATATTCCCCAGCCACAATTGAGTGGATTCCTGTGGTTTGGGGATAAATGCTGCATAATAGCCAAATGGCTGGATACGTAAAGGATTTAAAGCATCTTTTGGCAAGGAAGGTGAACCTGTTGCAACTGGATCAAATTCGGGTTTTACTTCATCCAAAAACTTCATCACACTTTCGATGACATCTGCGGTCGATTGAGCGGAATAAAACCCACCTTCCCCATAACCACCAACACCAGGTAAATCAGGATGCGATTTTTCACCCCAATTACATGCATTACGCGCATCAACATTTTGAATTAAGGCACAATTGTAATAATCTCGTTTCTGATTGGTTCGCTCTCCCTTACTATTAATATAATCTAGGGAGCGTATAATTCGCTGATTTTCTGGTTTAGCTGCATCTACAGTTCGATTCACATCAAATACTGAACCAAATCCAACCACGGCGGTTTTAATTTCAAGCCCTAAAGGATTACGATCTGGTGCACTTGGTGATGCTTTCTGATTACGTAAGGCTTTGGCAAACTCCCCCACCGCAGGCATCGCATGACCTGCTTGAGTGCCGTCTGGTAAGGTTCCTGTTGCTGGAACACTAAAAGCGGCACCTGCTGAACCTAAAGCACGTTGCATCACGGATACAGGATCATATGAACTATTCGGTTCACCGTCGGTAAAAAAGTAAATTCCGCGACCATCGCATTGTGTATTGCTTGTTGACAAAGGGCTAATATACCTACCACCACTTTTAGAAGATGTTACCGATTTATGAAATCCTCGATCCCCTTTCTCAGCCAGAAATAGGCGTCCCCAAAATCCATATAAATTAACTATAGCGCCAGGCGTATATCCAATCGGAACTAATCCTGGTTGCAAATACCACCCATACCAAGTGGCGCAGTTGGTTCCCGCCCATGCTCCACATATTAAATACCGACCATCAGTACCATCTCCTATAAAATAGCCAGGATAATTTTGACTACCCGTTGCTGTAGTTTCCCCTAACATATAAGCTGCCACTTCGGCATAGGCACTGGCAGTAGGCGTGCCATTCCAGCCTTGAAAATTTGCAACCGCTGTTTTAATTGCTAAACGTTGTGCAGGCGTTAATGGTGCTGCGGGAACTACAATTTTTCCACTGAAACCGTCAGCAGCGGTATAGACATTGTTACTCTCGCTTTGTGATGAGAACTGACCTATTCCGATCGCCACGTTGTTTGAGTCAATTTGGTTACTGTCCATCAAGGTAAATAGCGCATCTTTTAATCGTGTTAAACGATCATAATATCGTGTAGTCGGGTTCCCTTGGATCGTGCAGTATCTTCTTGGGTATGAAGGTGATGTATTTGACATTTCACTGGACCAAGAATTATAAACGGCCCCATCTGGTAAATCACAAGCACTCTGCCTGACCTGTTCAACACTCATACTTCCTGAAGTATCCAACATCATGGTAATGGTGGTCTTACCCCCAGTAGCATTACTGTAAATATCAATATCACTGGCATTTACAGATACACTTTGACAAATCGTCCATGTCATCATCATGGACACCGTTGTTGAAAATAATTTTTTTCGGTCAAAATTTTTCATTTACTGCCTCCCCTTTTTTGTAGGCATTAAAAAGCTCAAATATTGTTAAGTTTGAATTCGTTGCTGTGCGTCTTATGTTTCCAAATTCTGCGTATCCAATAGAGAGGCACTATTGCAACGATATATCTCTGATTTACTTTTCTATTTATCCATTCTTAAGGCACTAATTTCGGTTGCCCGCCCACCACATAGTCTGCATGTTGCATGTTATAAGGCACCCCCAAAGCATCAAAACATTCATTCACAGTGGTACCTGTCGCAGGTTTAATCGATGGACGTTTAAAGCAACTTTCAATCGCTGAACTTGAAGCACCAGAAAAACTCGGTAAAACAGAGATCACTGTTGCTCCAATATTATTTGTAGTCATTGGAATATTGCTTTGTCCTAGACTGGTGCCTTTTGGTACAGAGCCAAAAGGTACCGACGGAACCTTACTCTTGGTTAAGTACACCTGTGACAGTACAGCGGAACGACCTGTTGCAAACTGATTTGCCTTACAAAAACCATCAACACCAATTTTGGTAGTTTTGGTACCACCATCCGTAATAGCACTGGCTTTAGGCAGTGCAAAAAAAACGTTTTCCGATGCACGATAGCAAAAGGTAAGTTCATCATCGGCATTTTCCACGGCATTGAAATACGCAAACATACCATCCAGTGCCAATTGCCTTGCAACGTCTTTTGGGTTTTCAATATTGAATAACGCTGCATCAGAGTTCTTAAGTAATAATGAATTTACTTGGCTATTGGTTGCAATTTTCAAACCTAAAATACCTGACTTTATGGCAATCGTTCCCAGTATCGTGATAATCACCAAAATAATTAAAACCGTAATCAGTGTCGCACCTCGTTGACTTTTCATCATGATGCTCCCAATGTATTGCGAATGGCGACGACCTGATTTACAGCCTGCCTTAAATATTTTTTATTTAATGTTGCATCTCCAGACAAAGTGACATCCGTACCTGCAAGTTTGAAGGTTGTTTGAGTATTTAGGCTCGCTTCAGCCCCAATACCCGTTGTTGAACGTGACAAGATTCCCACATCAATCGAAATGACTTGTAAATACATTTCGGAACAGCCGTTAGGTGCCGTACAAGCTGAACGAATAACATCCATTGCAGCAAGATATTCATTGATTGTCATATAACGAAATTTATAACGGAGTTTAGGATTAGAATTTGTTGGATCATCCAACTTTTTAACCCCTAGACGAACTTTAAAAGCATCTACCCGTTGCATGATCTGCTGTGCCTGAGTATTTAGACCTGTAACTACAGTTGCACCACTTTTTGGATACTCACCAGCATCGCAATAGAGTGAATATGCGATGGGTTCACCTGCAGTTTGTTGTGGACTTTGCGCTAAATAATATCGTTGTACAACCACCTTATCCGAGGCATTGGTCACTTCTGCGCCTTCACAATTGATAATACGGCTTTCTTCAGGGGTATACTGGATCGTTAAACGATCACTTTTGCCTGTGGTATTGTCATTATCCTTTGATTCCAATGTGACCAAATCTGTTTCTAGAGCACTGACTGATTGTGAAGATGCGGGTAGATTTTCTTTTTTAAAAATAATGCCAGAGCCTTTGACCAAATTATTCACTTTCTGCGAAGAATCTGTATTTAGATTGGTCTGCCGTAAATCATAGGTCACTAAAGACAGACCAAAATTAGCATTTTGCTGCAACTCCCCCATGCCAAATTGTAGACCCAATGAACGTTGACTGCTTAAAAATACAGCAAATCCAGCAGCAACAATAAGCAATCCCAAACTTAGAGCTATCATGAGTTCAAGGAGGGTAAAACCTGAGGTATAACGGCGATCAGCCATAGTTATATACCTCCATGATGATACATTTGGCATTGGGTATATAGGCTGTACCATTGGTGCAATCTGTTGGGTTTGTGCCATCAGTTGCAGTTGTACGTTCCCATGCAACGTAAATACATTTACGCACGAGTGTAGTACCTTGACAATCTAATACATTGATACTCATCCCCATGCTATTGGCACGAGCTTTTACCTGCGCATAATCATATTGTGCCATTGCATCCACACTACAAAACGTAGTTGCACATTGAGTTGGTGGAGAAGCAACATCTTTATATTCAGACAAACCTTCCCGATTCATACGCATTCGTTCTGCCAAATCATGTGCGATATTGGTTGCCTGAACGTTATTAGTAGCCTCATTACTGGCTGCGACAGCTCTCACCTGTAATGCCACAAACCCCAAAACTGCAATACTCAATAGTATCAAAGCCACCACAACTTCAACGAGTCCAGCTCCTTTTTGAATTTTCATTATGCTTTCCTCCCTATTAAGAAGTTGGACAACTTGTTGCTGTTTTTTTATAAAATACAGCGCCAGCTCTTTCTACATATACGTAGGATTTTAGTGAGGTGTTATTTCTATGTTGAAAGATAAAACACTGACCGTTTGTTGTAATCGTCGATTGACCTAAACGATTAAAAGTAACACTAGAATCTCCACTAGACTTTTCAACATAGGTCGGTGACCATTTTTTATAAAAGACTGCGGCATTGGCATCTAATGTTAAGACCTTCTCCGCTTGTTTAAAGATGGCTTCCGATCTTGTTTCAGCCAATAAATCTATAAAATTACGGGTATCCTTGGTGAGCTGATTGCTTCGAATCATCTGCATAAAGGAAGGTGCAGTAATCGTCGCAATAATCGCTAAAACAGCAATCGTCACGATCAGCTCAATCAAGGTAAATCCCCTGTTCTTTCGCATTAGCTCACCAACATAAGCAAAACCTTACTTGATTAAAAATCATAGCCAAAACACTTAAAAAACCAATATAAGTTGGATAAAAGGTATTAAAAAGCAGATGACCGAATCAATGTATCTATTTGAAAATTAACACTTATTTTATATTTTTATTGAAAATTTTGGCATATTCTTAGGCATTTTGTGTGTATACAATCAGCAGTATTAAAAAGCTATAAAATTGTCAAAATATTTTTCAAACTCGCGACTATATAGACTTATTTTCCATTTTTTTTAATTTAAAATGCTTGCTTGTTTAACTGATAATTAACCTGTAAAACTCAGTGATCTTATGAAGTAGAAGATGTGCCCATCTAATGAACTTTATAGTTTTTATACAAATTGATAGAAGATTTGCTAATTCATTTATTTGAGCTTTTTGAATAATCACTGGTCTAGCTATCTCGAGGCGACATGGATGTCGCCATGTTGAGCGGGGGTATAGGATGTACCCCTCGCTCAACGGAAGATTTTTGTCATCTTTTCATCTTTGAAAAGTGAAGCATTGCCTACGCATGTCTATTTAAACTTTAGATGTAAAGTATGGCAATGAAAGCTTTAGATCATGCAAACATATATTCATCGCATTGATTAATTCAAAGTATCTTTTAATGTATGCATTTTTCAACAGATTGACTATATCTTTAAATGTTGGAGCAAATGAAATAGGCGAACTCATATTAAATATTACCAGACGCCTACAACATTTAGCCGATCGGTTATCAGCATATGATATGTTAAATTGAAAAGCATGCTTTTTAATTTAACTCCAATCTATAGAATGACTTAGAGCTCTATGTCTTTAGCTGGACAGAATAACTCAAAACCATAGTGCTTACGCTTGAGTTACATGAATCCGTAACTCTTTTGGCAAGCTAAATGTGATATTTTCCTCACGACCGTTGAGTTCTTGTGGTGCTGTTGCACCCCAGTCCTGCAAACGCTGGATGACCTGCTTAATCAAAATCTCTGGTGCAGAAGCTCCTGCAGTCACCCCAATTTTATGCTCAGGACTAAACCATGCTTGTTGCAACTCGTCCGCATTATCCACCAAATAAGCATGTTTCCCCATTCGCTCTGCCAACTCACGTAAACGATTTGAATTAGAGGAGTTTGGAGAGCCTACCACCAACACTACATCACACTGGGTTGCTAAATCTCGTACAGCATCTTGACGATTTTGAGTAGCATAACAAATATCATCTTTGCGAGGACCTTGGATATGCGGAAATTTATGACGTAAGGCATCAATGACTTTGGCTGTATCATCAATAGATAACGTGGTTTGAGTAACAAATGCGACTTTTTCAGGATGTTTAACGCTTAATGATGCAACGTCTTCTTCATCTTCAACCAGATAAATTTCACCACCATTTTTTTTATCATACTGTCCCATCGTTCCTTCAACTTCAGGGTGACCTTCATGACCAATGAGAATTGCTTCTGTGCCCTCACGAGCATATTTGGTGACTTCGATATGGACTTTAGTGACCAACGGGCAAGTTGCATCAAAAACTTTTAATCCACGACGTTCAGCTTCTTGTTGTACGGCTTTGGATACACCATGTGCACTAAAAATAACAATATTATCATCTGGAACTTCATCCAACTCATCAACAAAAATTGCACCACGTTGACGAAGATCATCCACCACAAATTTGTTATGTACTACTTCATGACGAACATAGATTGGTGGGCTAAAACATTCAAGTGCACGATTGACAATGGCAATTGCACGATCTACACCTGCACAAAATCCACGTGGATTAGCCAATACAATTTCCATAAAATCCTCGTTGCTCACTTCAATGGTTGGATATATTTTAGCGATTAAACACAAACAATGTGTAAAAACTATTTTGTTTGTCTGCGCTCTACTCTAAAATAGAGAAGATATTTTATCATATCAGGAAAAATATCATGTCGGGTCTATTGTTTGTCGTTTCTGCGGCTTCAGGAACAGGCAAAACATCTCTCGTGAAGGCGCTACTTGAACGTGTAAGCAATTTACATGTTTCTGTTTCTCATACGACTCGTGGTCAACGACCTGGCGAACTCGACGGTGTTCATTATCATTTTACGTCTAAAGAAAACTTTCTTGACCAAGTCAATCAAGGTGGTTTTATCGAATATGCAGAAGTGTTTGGCAATTACTATGGTACTGCACAAGCAACAGTAAAAGAACAATTGGCAAAAGGTCATGATGTGCTTTTAGAGATTGACTGGCAAGGTGCTGAACAAGTTCGTAAACTTTTTCCTGAATCTAAACAAATCTTTATCCTCCCACCAACTCAGTTTGATTTACGTCAACGTCTTTCAAATCGAGGAACTGACTCTGTAGAAGTAATTGAGCACCGTCTCAGCTGTGCTGTTGAAGACATGCAACAATATGTTAATTTTGAATACATTATTATCAATGATGATTTCAATAAAGCTTTGCATGACTTAGAATCTGTAATCAACGCCAATCGCTTAAAAATAGAGCAGCAAGCGAACCGACATCAAGCTTTGATTACAAAGCTAATTACCCCGCAAAGTTAATTTTTTGAGTTGAAGTTTATTCAATAAGCTTCGATTAAAACTTGAGTATGTGATGAAAGCATTTTATACTGCATAGTCTATTTAAAAATTTTGTATCCAAACGAGAATTCCTATGGCACGCGTAACCGTTGAAGATTGTTTAGACCATGTAGACAACCGCTTTGAGCTTGTACTAGTGGCAAGCAAACGCGCGCGTCAATTGGCACGTCAAGGTATTGAGCCTACTGTTGAGTGGGACAATGACAAGCCGACTGTTGTTGCATTACGTGAGATTGCGATTGGTCATGTGACCAAAGATATTTTGAAACAACGTGATCAAGATTATCAAACATCAAGTCTTGACCTTGCTTTATCTGCAAACAATCTTAATCTTGAAGGTTTTTCTTTCCAATAAGATCAGCTTTTTCTAAAAGCCTAGTTTTTCAACTAGGCTTTTTTATTGCAGTCGCTTCTCAACAAAAATCGCCTATTGATCGACAAATTTCAAAATATTTGTTAAAAAAATAAATATTTTTTCGATCTAGAAATTGACAAGTCGCTCAATATGCTTTTCATTAAGCATTAGGAAAAGATTTCAAATTTGTAATTTAGGATAGGTGTTTTTATGCCAGGCCAAGAGGTCAGCCAAGCCAAGCAACAGCTTAACGTAATTATCGACGCTTACTTAAAACCAAGCGATGTCGAGCGGGTTCTTACGGCTTGTGATTATGCTGATATTGCGCATGATGGTATTACACGTAAAAGTGGTGAACCCTATATCCTACATCCGATTGCTGTGAGCTGTATTTTGGCGCATATGCGAATGGATGCTGAAACATTAATGGCAGCTTTGCTGCATGATGTCATTGAAGATACTGATTTTACCAAAGAAGACATTACCGAAAAATTTGGCAAGACTGTTGCAGAATTGGTTGATGGTGTCACCAAACTCAGCCATTCCAGTGACAAAGAATATAATAAAGCCGCATCTTTCCGTAAAATTCTCCAAGCTACCTTGCAAGACCCTCGCGTGATTATCATCAAGCTTGCAGATCGCTATCACAATATGACCACGCTCGGCGCTTTACGCCCAGATAAACGTGCACGCATTGCTCAAGAAACCTTTGATATTTTTGTACCTATGGCACGTCTTGTGGGTATGAATGAAATGGCAGATAACTTAGAGCATCTGTGCTATCAAAATCTTGATCTTGATATGTACAATGACGTCCAAGAGAATCTACTCAAAACCAAACCAGAACGATGTAAATATCAATCTGTTTGGGAACAAAATTTAGCTGAATTGCTGAATAATTATAATATTCAAGGGCGTATTAAAAAGAAGAATAACAATATCGAATTATTGCGCCATTTTGTTAAAAATGAAATTGATTTGCAAGAACTCACCCATAGCCATGCTTTTGAAATTATTTTACAAAGCATTGCCGACTGTGACCGTCTGGTCGATGCATTACGGGAAAACTTCCAAGTTTTAGACTATGAAGATCATATTCGTCGCCCACTCCCTGGTGGTAATCAATCTTTAATGATCAAACTCAAAGGTGAACGCACTACACTGTCACTGACCATTCAAACTGAATTGATGCGTAAAGCAGCACGATTTGGTGTGGTTCTAGGTGAAAATGCACCGCAAGCTTGCCGTTCAGCAATTCAAGCATCCATGAAGAATCTCGATCTTTTGGTGGGTAATGAATGTGCTAAAACTACATTTAGCGACTTATTGGATTATTTGCATCAAGAAAAAATTTGGGTTTATACCCCACATGGTCAATTGCACGAGCTACCGCAAGGCGCGACGGCTGTTGATTTTGCCTATTCAGCAAGTTTGTTTTTAGGTAACCATGCTGTGGGTGCCAAAATCAATGGGGAAATTAAGCCACTTTCAACACCACTGGTCAGTGGTCAAGTGATTGAAATCATCACAGATGTATTGGCAACGCCAAACCCAGATTGGTTAAGCTTTATTAATACCCAAAAAGCACGACGTGCGATCCAAAATATTTTGCGAGATCAAGATCCTGATGAACAACGATTGGTAGGACAACAAGCATTAAACCGTGCTTTAAAATTGTTCAATCGTTCAATTAAAGATTTATCAGAAGCAGATTGGGCTGATCTGTTGGAATGGCGCCATATTCAAGATAAAGACACCTTATTTGAACAAATTGCTGTAGGTGATTTGCTTCCTCAATTGGTTGCCAATCATTTATATGCGCAATCGCAAAATACCGAAGAACATGCTTCAAATCGCTTAATCCAAGGGACAGATGGCGTAGATGTTAAATATGCACATTGTTGCAACCCTGTATTAGGCGATCCAATTCAAGGGCATTTATCACGTCGTGGTTTAATTGTTCATCGTGAGCGCTGTCACAACCTGTTGCATGAACAACATTTACATCCTGAAAATATCATGTTGCTCCATTGGACTTCTGAACAAGAAGACGATGTAAACTTCAATGCTTACTTAAGTATTGACTTGGTGCTCACTGATGAGCAAATTTCGGAATTGATTTATCTCTGCCGTAAAGCAAAAACGGGCGTCGAATCGGTGCGTACACACGAAGATAAAACTTATGTGAATATCGTGGTGAATAATCGCAAACAAATTGCACAAATCATTCGTGAGCTCCGAATGCAGTTTGGCTTCCCTCGTATCAGTCGATTGGCAATGCCCATTGCAATGAATGAAACACTGAAAGCAAAAGCATGCTAAATTAAGCTGTATGTAATTTATCGTCATTCATCGATGAATGGTGTCTCGTTTATGTGTCATGATGAAATGATTTAAAAATCAAGGAGAAATCAATGTCCCGCCAAGTGATTCATACTGAAAATGCCCCTGCTGCGATTGGAACTTATTCACAAGCAATCCTCGTAGACAATACTTTATATCTTTCAGGGCAAATTGGCTTAGATCCATACAGCATGGAATTGGTTGAAGGCATTGAAGCGCAAATTCGACGTGTTTTTGACAATTTAAAAGCAGTTTGCGAAGCGGCAGGTGGCTCGTTGGCTGATATCGCAAAACTCAATATTTTCCTGACAGATTTATCAAATTTCCAGTTGGTCAATCAAATTATGGGGGAGTACTTTGCTCAACCTTATCCAGCACGTGCCGCCCTAGGTGTTGCTGCATTGCCGAAAGGTGCATTGGTTGAAATGGACGGTGTGGTGATTATCCCGCAATAATTGCGAAAAAAGCGCTTTTAGCTAAGCAATTGATTTAAAATGTATTAAAAATATACAAAAAATACTACCGATCAGGTGGTATTTTTTTATTCAAAAAGCCAATCATGATCAGTCGTATTTTAAATAAATATTATTGACAAGTGATAATAATTATCAATAATATTAGTTATCGCATTTAACCGCTAGGTTGAGTTTTCATGTACGTATGCTTATGTCGTGGTATTACAGATCAAGATATTAAAGACGCTATGGCTAATGGTGCGGAAAGCTATCGTGAAGTGCGTGAATTATTAGATTTGGGTACCTGCTGTGGTCGTTGCGCACCTGAAGCAAAAAGCATTATCAATGAAGAACTCTCACTAATTGCTGCACGTATTTCTGTAGCAGCTTAGCAAAGCAATACCAAGAATTTCCTTATAACGATAATAAATAAGTTTTCTAATGATCTCCGGATCATTCTCCTCCCCCGCTTCGACTCAAAGCGGGTTCATTTTTTAAGATCGTTGCTCATCATAAAACGACATCCCTATTGTTTTTGATTGCGATTTTCATTTGCCGTTCTATAAATAACTCGTCAGCATCTCAAAAGTTGATTAATATAGACTGATATCAGATTGCCTTAATTACTATATTTCAATGACATCCTTTTGAGTGAAACATTTTGGATAGGATTTAAGGCAGAAATTTAGAATGGAGCTTTGACCATGAAAGGCAATCGTGACGTTATCAACCAACTCAACCAAGTGCTTTTTCACCACCTGACTGCAATTAACCAATATTTTTTACACTCTCGTATGTTTAATGATTGGGGAATTGAACAACTGGGCTCAGCTGAATATAAAGAGTCTATTCGTCAGATGAAGCATGCCGATAAAATTATTGAGCGTATTCTTTTTTTAGAAGGCTTACCAAACCTTCAACATTTAGGAAAACTGTATATCGGTCAACATACGGTTGAAGTTTTGAATTGTGACGTTCGTAAAGTCAAAGAAAATATTGAAGCATTAAAAACTGCTGTTGCATTGGCAGAAACACATTTAGACTATGTGACACGCGATTTGGTTCAAGAAATTCTGGAAAAAGAAGAAGAGTATTGGGATTGGACCACTACTCAATTAGATCTTACTGAAAGTGTAGGCATCGAGAATTATATTCAAAGCCAAATGTAAGTTTGAGTCTGTAAAAAAATCCCCAATTAAATTGGGGATTTTTTATTTCAAATACAAAATACGATAGTCAACTTATCAAAAAGCACATACACCAAAATATAAGCTTCATTTTGGATCAATGATCTGAATCAAATACTTGTATTAGTCATTAAGCATGATTGAACATTTAAAGCTTTCACTGCGATACCTTACATTCAAAGTTTAAATATCTTTGCGTAGGCGATGCCTCACTTTTCAGAGATGAAAAGATGACAAAAATCTTCTATTGGGCGAGGGGTACGTCCTGCCCCCGCCCAACGGCGACATCCCTGTCGCCCCGCGATAGGATAACCATCTATGACTCAACAATGCAAAAAGTAAAAAAGAATTTTATTTCCCTACAATAGATACAGGCAAGAGATCCTGATACGTCTTGTCTTGCCCATGCAGTGTCTTCAATATCCATAATTGATGCTCAGCTTCAGACTTTTTACCATTAAAAGCCAAGACCTGTGCATATTTATGAATATCATATGCTGATGCTAAATTTGCCACCATACGTCCCATATACTGCAATTGTTGATCCGTCATTTTTGTATAAGGATTTAAACCAATCCACCATACACGCTCTTTAAACTGCGTCAGCAACCAAATATCTTGATTCATCACTGCTTGTTGTGAAGCACTTAAAGGTATCTTTTTGGTCACAAAAACACTTTGTTGGCGATATAAAATATAGTCTCGATAAATCACACCAACCAATACCAGACCGATCACAATAATACTCACAATGATCGACGATTTCAGCTTCACAGTCGGTAGTCGAGGATATTGCGCTTGAATCAGCCCCAGTAAAAAACCCAAAGGCAGTAAAAAATAAGCATAATGAATCGGATATTCTAATAATGCATGAATCAGAATTGCACAGACCATCAAACTGGCGACAATTGAAACAGGTTCCTTTATACCTTTATTTAACCAATACAACCAAAAAACGACATAGAGAATGATTACCCCACCCAACGGAATACCATTCCAGATCAGTAAATCCAAAACTACGTTATGTGCTGTTTTATACCATTCATGTGATGGATATACATCAAAAGCAGCAATTTGCGCCATTCCCGTTTGATTCCAGCCATACCCCAGCCAAGGCTTTTCTGAAATCGCAATTAAAGCTTGGTTCCACATATCCAATCGCAGATAACCCGAACTTGCCCGCTCTACCACTGAAGAGGCTTGTGCAATGTCTTGCGTTGATACCGCAGCAAGCCATTGATTAATCAGTGGTAAACTAGTGATAAGAACAACGAATACACCGCTCCATACCAGCAGTTTTGCAAAACCAAAGCGTTTAGTTTGACCGAATTGCTTTATCGTTAAATAAATCAGTGTAAATAAACAGACTACCCATGCAGTACGGGATTGGGTTAATGCAATGGTCAATAAAAATATAAATGCAGTAGGTAAAAGCACATAATTCGAGAAAATTTTCTTTTCATAAAAATATAAGCATGCAAACACACCCATACAAATAAAGGTCGCTAAATTATTGGGCTGGGCAAAATTTGCATAGGGACGATTACCATTAAGAAGATTGACCAATGGGCTAAAATATTCATTTATATCCAACCATTGCGTGATTGCAATAAAGCTCGAAAGTATTCCACCCGTAAATACCACCAAACAGAAAATTTTAAATACCTGTTCTCTTTGACCTTTTTCACCAATTGCTAAGTTATAACCCACCACCACCATCAACCAAAACATGGCAATATAGGCTGTACAAAGTAGTGCATTACTCAGGTATAGAATCTCTCCAAAACCCCATTGAATCAGAGGAATTGTGAGTACAGGCAATACAATTAACTGAGGTCTCGGTATTTTTAAATCTTGGTGATAAAAAGCACTTAACAAAGCCAATGCTGATAGAAAAGTCAGTGCTTCACTACCAAAAGTCGTCCAT
Organism: Acinetobacter sp. B-6; assembly: GCF_056930735.1. Lineage (NCBI taxonomy): Bacteria > Pseudomonadati > Pseudomonadota > Gammaproteobacteria > Moraxellales > Moraxellaceae > Acinetobacter > Acinetobacter sp. B-6. The sequence continues at coordinate 192,888 of NZ_JBXPBY010000004.1, forward strand.
GGCATCTTATGAATTGGCAAAAGCCACGCAAGTAAAAGCAACAAGGCTGAAAGGATATAAGGAATGGCATTCATATGAAAAGTAAATAGAAAAACTGGGCTATTATAGCGTTTCTAACACTTTTTGTTTAAGGAATGATTGTACAGTTTGCCCCTTTGCTTAGGTCACAACGGATATCGACTGTAGATGAATTTTTACTTTTCGCTTCGATCACCAAGTTTGTTGTCGATTCATTCCATGAAGAAGCATCGGTGATAACTTCACATGCTGATGATTTAGGTGAATTAGGGAATGTATTTGCTTCAGAGACAAATATTACATAAAAAACACTATTTGCATAAGCTTTTGTTTCTGAAAGACATGCATTTTGCTTCGCTTTCCGAGTATAATTATTATAAGCAGAAAAAGAAATTGTAACTAGAATACCTATTATTGCAACAGCAATAATGATCTCTATTAAACTAAATCCACTATTTTTTTTCATCTTTTCTCACTATTTTCATTCATACGAATAGGTTTGTTATTTTTTACAGATTTATATATATCATCATATGTATAATTTACATGATACAAATCATACAAAATTTTATAATATTTTTCACCATCATCTACTCTCCCTGATCTTATTAATAATTTAATAAAATTAACCAAATTATATTCAGAGGGTGAAATTTCAATAAATTTTCTTAAGTTATTGAAATCCGAATCATTAATAGCTGAACTTTTATCAAAAAGAATCCAACTAATTAAGCTATTAATTTTATCTAAAAAAATAAGTTTCTCCTTAATTTTTCCACTTTTATAATCATTAGAATCATAACTTAATAATATATATCTCATATTCATGTAATCCCTTACAATCCCACCAGTTAAAGTTATAGCTATAAAAAAAACTAATAATGTAATTTTATTAGATATTTCAAAAAATAATAAATTTTTATTTCCTCTCAACAAAAAACCAAATAAGAAAAAAATAGGCAACAAGAAAAAAGAATAGTTTTGTGGGTATTCAAGCAAAGCATGCACAAAAAAACATATAATTATTAACTTGAAAAATAAATTTGAAAAATTATCAAAAATTATTTTCTTTATTAAAAAAATTGCATAAATAACAATACCTCCCCCCACAATAATTCCATTCCAGACCAATAAATCTAATATAATATTGTGAGCACTTTTAGTTTGCTCACCGTGGTAGAAAATTTTTGCAGCTTGGGTTTGAGCAATAATAGTCTGATCCCATCCGTAACCAAACCAAGGATTATTAAATATAGCAATAAGCATTTGTTTCCAAATACCTAAACGTAAATTACCAGTAGTTAACCTTTCAGCCAAAGTATTACTCGATCCAACCCCTAGGCCCCAATAACTTAAAGAATGAGAAATATGAGGTATAGTAAAAAGAGATATAATAAAGAATAGACTAAAAAATATTAAAGAGTTCTTCTTAGTATTTTTACTAAAAAATAATATAATAGATATTATAAAAGCTAGTTGTAGCCACGCTGTTCGTGAGAATGTTAAAGCTATAGAAAATAGTATTAAAGTGCCCAAGAAATATAATAAGCTACCATTAATTTTCTCCTTATAATTAAGAAATAATAAACTTAAAAAAGAAAAAATTAGAAAAGTTGCCATATTATTTGGCTGAGAAAAATTACCATATGGTCTATTCCCACTTAACGTAGAGATAAAAATTATATTATTTTCAAGGTTCAACCATTGAGTAATCGAAAATAAACTAGAGAGCACCCCTGCAAGCAATAAAATCCATGAGAAAAATAACTCCGTTTTATCTTTATACATTTCATCTGCAAAATTAAATCCGATAATAGTTGCTAAAAAAACACTACACAAATATAAAAAGCATAAAAATGCCGTTTCAAAATAGTATTCTATACCTAAAAAGTATTGAATCAATGGAATAAAAGCAATAGTAATAATTGGAAGTAATATTTTTGGAACAAGTACTGTAGTATCTTTAAAAAATAAGATTAGCGAAATTAAACTTAAAAAAGCAAACGTTTCATTTAGGAAAGTCACCCACGGACTTTCATGAACGGGTATTAACCACGCAATAAATATAAACAATAATGAAAAAACTACACATATTTTTTTAAACATTAATTTTTACTCAAAAAAAAAGGCTCAATATTGAGCCTTTTTATAATGAAAATTAGTTATTTGTAGCAGATGTATATGAACACGAAGCCGTTTGGTTACATGAAACAGCAGCATCACCATTACCCACAGCAGTTGCTGACACACCAGTAAAATTATTTACATTGGTTACAGTAGAAACGTCAGTTGTATTTTTACAAGCTTTATTAGCAGGAACTGGAGCAGAAGCACTATCGCTTAATGCAGCCAAAGCTGCATTCGCATAAGACTTGGCCTCAGCTAAACAAGCACGGTTAGACGATTTAATCGTATAATTTTTATACGCAGGAATCGCAATCGCAGCAAGAATACCAATAATCGCAACAACGATCATTAATTCGATAAGAGTAAAACCCTTTTGAACTGATTTCATAACATTTCTCCAATGTTTTTAAAGATTTATTAGCCTTTTTTCGAGCAATTTATGTGGCTGTTTTTGTGGAAAAAATCAACAACCAACTTACACACTTCGATTTTAGAGAGTATGTAACAGTTTACAAGCTTTTTTTTTTCATCTGATTCTTTTAAGTAATTAAACGTAAAAAAGTGACATTTCCTGTCACTCTTGTTTAAAAATATTTTGGTTTTTATTTGACATTAATTCAAAATAATTGGCTGATTTGCCAATTCATTCATATTATCAGGTTTTTGTTGTTTGTAAAACAAATTCAATACTTTGCCTATTTCATTTACACCACTTTCGACCGCCAAGCGATATTGTTTATTTTTTAATTGCACTATCATTTCATCACAAATCTGTTGCCACGTTTGCTGTGTAGTCGCCTGATGGATACCACGATCTATGACAATTTCTACCGCTTTTTCACACAAGTTTAAATAAAGTAAAACACCGCTGTTATATTCGGTATCCCATACACCCAACTCGGCAAAGAGTTGTTGCGCTCTTAGACGCGTATTTTGATGATAGGCTTGATGGCTGGGGATATGCCCCTCGATCACCACCTGTATTTCACCCACATGACCTTCTTCGGCTTGTTGAACTGCTTGAGCAATTGTATGTTGATCCTGCTTGGAAAAGTAGCGCTTAGATGCTGGCATATAAAGACAATGCTTGAGCCAGCGCTTAAAACTCGGCTGTACTTTTTCCTGTAATTTTGGTTCAGTCAAAATTTCTGTTGTATCAGTTTTTGTTACCATGAGCCTGATGCGCCTCCCCCACCAAAACCACCGCCGCCGCCGCTATAGCCACCGCCTCCACCAAAACCACCACCGCTGCCTCCACCACGCCCACCGCCAGAGAGAAACATTTGTAAGATCAGTTGAGCTAGAGAAGTGATCAATAAGAAAAACACACCAAAGCCTAAAATCAGGCTCATCACAATGCCAGAACCATATATCAGCCCAGCTGCTGTTGCTGTCACCCCAGCTACTGCTGCACTTAAGCGATTACCAACGATAAATGAAGCAAATATACCCATCACCAAAATAATCATTGCCGTAGTTAAGGTGCGATCCTTTGCTTCTTGCGCTTGTATTGCTTGGTTTTGGCGTTCTTTGAGCTCATCGGCAGCTTGTTGCGCAATTTCAGGATCTAAATTTAGAATACGTTCAATTTCTCCCACAGCGGCTTGTAAACCTTGTGCATATTGCCCTTGTTTAAACGCTGGTGAAATTTGATTACGGATAATCCGACTAACCATAATATCAGGCAATACACCTTCTAAACCATAACCAGTGGCGATATGAATTTTATGGTCATTCACAGCAACAGCGATCAATAGACCATTGTCTTGTTTTGCTGAACCAAGTTTCCATTGCTCTGCAACACGCATTGCAAAATCAAAAATACCTTCTTGCCCTGTGGTTGGAACAATAATAATCCCGATCTGTGCTTTGCCTTGACGATAAATGTTACGGATTTGTTGCTCTAAATTTTGCTTTTCAGCCGCAGATAAAACATTGGCTTGATCAACCACGGGTTGATTCAATGTAGGGATATTTCTTTCTGTCTCACCCTCTGCAATATCATTGGCGACTTTGGCTTGATTTGATGAAGAGCTCTGTGACGATTGTTGAGATGTGGTTGTCGGTTGATTTTGTTTTTGACCATCTACTGGTGATGAACCAAGCACATTTGGCAAGTTAGTATTTGGAGCAACTTTTCCGAGAACAATGGCTTCTTGTGCTTGTTGTTCATCTGTCGCAGTTGCTGTTTCAGCCCAAACCTGAGATTGAACAGAAAGGATCAGCGCCAAAAGCACATAGAATAATGTACTGATTATTTGAATTGCTGATTTTCCTTTCCGTTCAAGCATAACTCACCTTTACTTAAATAATAGATAGGTCTTTCATCTCTTTCGAGTGATTCACCAAATAAGAGAAAGCCCAGTGATTAATTAAAATTCACTGTTGGTGCTTTCGATGCGCCTGCTTCAGCACTAAAGTTTGGTTTGGCTTTCATTCCGATCACTTTTGCAGTCATTACTTGTGGGAACTGACGTACATAAGTATTGTAGTCTTGTACCGTCTGAACATAGCGTGTTCTTGCTGTACTGATTCGGTTTTCAGTCCCCTCTAATTGCACTTGTAAATCACGGAATTGCTCATTGGCTTTTAAGTCAGGGTAGTTTTCAGTGACGGCTAAAAGTCGAGATAATGCACCCGTCATTTGTGACTGTGCTTCTTGATACTTTTTAAACAATTCTGGATCGTTCAATACTTCTTTATCTACTTTTAAACCTGCAACATTGGCACGCGCCTCAGTCACTTCAGTTAAAACTTTTTCTTCATGCGTTGCATAACCTTTGACGACATTCACAAGGTTAGGCACTAAATCTGCACGACGTTGATATTGGTTTTCCACTTCAGACCAAGCCGCATTGACGGACTCATCTTTGGCTTGCAAAGTATTATAACCACAACCTGAAAAAGCCAAAGTACTCGCTAAAGTCAGTGCTACCAAACTTTTTTTCATTGCATTCATTGCTTATTCCTCAGAGATATTTATTTGTATTTGTTGATATATCTGCATTCTATACAGTTTCAGGCAAAGTTTTGTTTAATTTCTGCTATCTATTCGCAATTAAGCTTTTTTGGGAATGACATACATTTTTTAAAAAAGTGTGTTAAGGCAAGAGTACTCATTATTTTAGAATATAGTTTAAAAAGATGGGGCTTGATAGCCATATTTTCTCAGATATAAGAAAGCCACCCTCAGGTGGCTTTCTACAAATACTTATTCTTCGTCTTTTTGCTCAGGTAAATCTTTTACTGCTTCTGCGATTAAACCAAACATATAGTTACCATAAGCATTGGTTTTGTCGTAATGAAAGCGCAAACGAGGCGTTATACGTGTTTTGATCCGACGACCTAACTCGTGACGCAAGAAACCAGAGGCTTTATTTAACACATCCAAGGTTTCTTTATTTGCTGCTTCACTTTGCTCATCACCAAGTTCACGCCCCATAACAGTCACGTAAACTTCTGCATAACCCAAGTCAGCACTGACTTTCACCGCTGAAATGGTCACAAGACCACCTAAGCGTGGATCTTTAAGCTCTTGACGAATCAGTTCTGACAACTCACGTTGTACTGTATCCGCCATGCGCTTAAGACGTTGACTACCCGCCATTAAAGACTCCGTTTGATCAACTGAACATCATATACTTCGATTTTATCGAGGGCTTTGATGTCTTTATAGCCTTTAACAGCAAGACCACATTCCATACCAGCACGAACTTCTTCAACCACTTCTTTATAACGGCGAAGTGACTCAAGCTCACCTTGGAATACCACCACATCATCACGAAGTACACGAATTGGTTTATTACGATGCAATACACCTTCAAGTACCATACAGCCCGCAGCAGCACCGAATTTACTTGAATGGAATACTTCACGAACTTCTGCAACACCCAGAATCGTTTCACGATGTTCAGGTGCAAGTTTACCACTCATTGCAGCTTTCACATCATCAATAAGCTGATAAATGATTGAGTAGTAACGAATGTCGATACCATCAGCATCTGCTTTTTGACGTGCAGTATTATCAGCACGTACGTTAAAGCCTAGCAGTACAGCTTCTGAAGATTCAGCAAGAGTAACATCAGACTCAGTGATTGCGCCCACGCCCGAACCGATTACACGGACTTTAACTTCATCAGTCGCAAGATCAGCCAATGCAACATGCAATGCTTCCAAGGTACCACGTACATCAGTTTTAAGCACAACATTCACGATAGGCACATCTTTCTTGCCCATAGATGCCATGATGTTTTCAAGACGCATCGCACTTTGACGTTCAAGACGTTTTTGACGTTCACGATCCATACGAGCATCAGCAACTTCACGTGCTTTTTTCTCGTCATTAACAACAAGCACTTCATCACCAGCCATTGGTGCTTCAGGAAGACCTAAAATCTCAACTGGAATCGAAGGACCTGCTGATTGAATACGTTGACCGTTTTCATCTGTCATCGCACGAACACGTCCGTAAGATGCACCAGCAAGAACAAGATCACCAACTTTCAAAGTACCGTTTTGAACCAGAATAGACGTTACCGCACCACGGCTATTGTCTACACGCGCTTCAATTACAACACCTTGCGCAGCACCTTCTTCAGATGCTTTCAACTCTAACATTTCAGCTTGAATTGAAATTAAATCTAGAAGCTCATCGATACCTTGACCAGAGTGTGCTGAAACCATTGCAACTGGAACATCACCGCCCCATTGTTCAGGCACGATTTCTTTGGTCGTCAATTCGTTCAATACACGATCTGGATCGGCAGATTCTTTATCCATTTTGTTGATTGCAACAATAATCGGAGTACCTGCAGCACGAGCATGATCAATCGCTTCCGCAGTTTGTGGCATTACGCCATCATCTGCTGCAACAACCAATACCACGATATCTGTAGCTTTCGCACCACGTGAACGCATTGCAGTAAATGCAGCATGTCCTGGTGTATCAAGGAAAGTAATAATCCCTTTATCAGTGGTTACATGATAAGCACCGATATGCTGTGTGATACCGCCCGCTTCGCCTTGAGCCACTTTAGCACGACGAATACGGTCAAGAAGCGATGTTTTACCATGGTCAACGTGACCCATGATGGTAACCACTGGTGCACGTGTAGTTTGTGCTCCACGCGCGCCTTCAGCTGCTTCGAGCAAGTTATCTTCAGCTTGTGTATCAGAAACAAGAACTGGATTATGTCCCATTTCCTCAACAATCAATGCTGCAACTTCTTGATCAATGGCTTGGTTTTGTGTAACCAATTCACCCATTTTCATGAGTGATTTAATCACTTCACGGACTTTAACTGCCATTTTTGCAGCCAAGTCAGCAACCACGATTGTTGAACCAATTTCAACGTCATACACTTGCTTTTTAACAGGTTTTTCAAAACCATGTTTATTCGCTTGGCTGGTTTTTAAACCACGTTTATGTGGGTTATGACTGAAAGATTGTTCTTCCTGACCACGACGACCACCTTTCTTCGGAGAACGTGTATTTGCAGTATTGGTACCACGTTTGATTTCACGGTCTTCTTTTGCAAATGAGTCTTCATATGCTTGACCAACCAAACCAGCAGCCAACGGTGAATCATCAACTACACGAATAGTCGTTGTTGTTTCATCAGAAGAATACTTAGACGCCATTTGACGCATTTGCTCAAGTGTACGTTGTTGTGCTTCTTCTGCTGACTTACGACGAGCCGCTTCCTCAGCAGCTTTTAATTGGGCTGCCTGAGCTTCACGCGCACGCTTTTGTTCAGGTGTTTCAATTGTTTTTACAGTTGCTTTGGTAATCGGTTTATTGGTCGACTTACGTTTAACAACCACAGCTGCTTTTGGTGTTTCTTTTGCTGCAGTTTGCTGTTTTGCCGCAGCACGCATTTTTTCTAAATTGGCTTTTGCAGAGCTTTCTGTTTTTTCAGCTTCATTTGCCACAGGCACTTGCTGTGCTTTTGGCGCTGAATTTGCCTGAGCCGTCGCTTGCGCTTTTGCTAAAGCTTCCGCTTTAATTTGTTCAGGATCTGGCTTAGTAAACGTATGTTTTTTACGAACTTCAACATTGATAGTTTTAGCCTTACCTGAAGTACTCGCCACTTTCGCGGTACTTGTCGTTTTACGTTTCAACGTGATTTGTCCTGCTTGTCCCGTATCTTGACCATGAGCTTTTTTCAAATGGTTCACGAGCACATCTTGCTGTTCAGTAGAAATTTTGTCTTCAGCCTGCTTTTGAGGTAACCCAGCTTCACGCACCTGATCAAGGAGCTTTGTAACTGGAAGTCCTACACTGACTGCTAACTCTTGAATTGACTTATCCGTCATGTACTACCTCCTAGTTAAACCATGATTCACGTGCTTTCATAATCAATTGACCCGCTTTTTCAGCGCCCAAGCCTTCGATATCAGAAATATCATCCGTTGCTTGATCCGCCAAGTCATCGACTGTGATTACACCGCGTGCTGCTAAAGCCTGTGCAATTTCAGAAGTCATACCTTCCATCGCAACAAGTTCTGGACTTGGGTCCTGAATATCTTCTTGCTGTTTTAATGCATCAGCCAAAGCGGCTTCTTTTGCGCGACTTTGTAGTAATTCAACTGTATCTGCATCCAATTCGATTTCATCGAAAGTTTCCGCAGGTACATAAGCAATTTCCTCAAGTGAGGTAAAGCCCATTTCTACCAAAGCCATTGCGAGATCTTCTTCAATATCTAGACGTGTAACAAACATATCTAAATACTGTTGAGCTTCATTTTGTTGACGAGCACGATACTCATCTTCAAGCATCATATCTAACTTATAACCTGTCAGCTCTGATGCTAAACGAACGTTTTGTCCTTGTGAGCCAATTGCACGAGCAAGTTGATCACTGGTTGCAAAAATAATATCCGCTGTGTGTGCATCTTCATCAATCACGATACCCGATACATCTGCTGGCTCTAAAGCACTTGCGATATATTGAGCTGGATCATCAGACCACACCACAACATCAATACGTTCACCATTTAACTCTGATTGTACTGCTTGGATACGTGTACCACGCATACCAATACATGCACCTACAGGGTCAATACGATGGTCATTGGTTTTGACCGCGATTTTTGCGCGTACACCCGGTTGACGTGCTGCTGCTTTAATTTCAATGATTTCCTCAGAAATTTCTGGAATTTCTTTTTTCATCAAAGCAATCAGCATTTCAGGTTTAGCACGAGACAATAGTAACTGTGCGCCACGACCTTCACGATTCACATTATAAAGAATCGCATTCATACGTTGTTTTGGACGAAGAATTTCTTTTGGAATCATTTCTTCACGTGCCAAATATGCTTCTGCGTTATCACCTAAGTCAATGATAAAGCCATCTTTGGTTTGTTTTTTCACTTCACCGTAGATTAACTCACCCACTTTAGACTCATAAGCATCAGCAACCAATGCACGCTCTGCTTCACGAATTTTTTGTACAATCACTTGTTTAGCAATTTGCGCAGCAATACGACCGAAATCAATAGACGGTACTTCGAGCTCACGAATATCCCCGATCGACCATTTTGCAGGATCTACATCAGAAATTGCATCCTGACATGCTGGCATTTCGTGATCTTCATCTGCAACCACTTCCCACTGACGAAAAGTACTATAGTCACCGGTTTTGCGGTCAATTTCTACACGTAACTGCGCTTCTTCCGAATTCGTTCCTTCGTAGAATTTCTTTTTAGTCGCTGCAACTAAAGCCTGTTCAAGTGCTTCAAAAATTGCTTCACGACTCACACCTTTCTCATTACTAACCGTTTCAACGACGGTGAGAATTTCACGTGCCATAAGTCACCTATTTATTCAGATTTCTATTTCTGGATTAATCCTGAAAGATCAAATTCGCTTTGTCTATGTTGTTACTGTCTATCTCAAGTACCTGCTGTTTTTCAACTTCGACTTGAATCATTTCATTTTCTAAATCTACAGCAACCAACTTGGCTTGGAATTTACGACGATTTTCAACGGCTGCAATCAAACGCAATGCAACTTGTTGTCCGATATATTTTTCTAACTGCGCCAACTGAAAGAATGGACGATCCCAACCTGGAGAAGACACTTCCAAAGCATACTCACCTGAAATTGGATCATGCACATCTAAGATTGCACCCACCTGTTGAGTCACACGCACACAGTCCTGTACGCCAATACCACGACCCAACTCAACCTCACCATCTTCATTTATGGTTGGCTCAGCATTTTCAGCAACGTCTTTATCAATATAAATACGCAATAAAGAACGCTTACCTTGAGGAATGAATTCAATCCCCCAAAGTTCTACATCACAAGCTTGCACTGCAGGAGTTATTAAATCTTGAAGTGCTTGAGTTTTATTTGATAGCTTCATTTACTCTCGTCATATTTGTGCGATTCAATCGCTCACTGGACTTATTCAACTTACTATAGTGAAGCATGTCTTTTTGACCAATTGATGTCCACACCACACGATAGCCAATAAAAAAGGGCGTAATCGCCCCTATTATCGCACAGTAAATCGTAATTCACTATGCAAAAAGACCCACCTATCTGTGAGCCCTTTTTAGAAACTTGGTAGCGGGAGCTGGATTTGAACCAACGACCTTCGGGTTATGAGCCCGACGAGCTACCAGACTGCTCCATCCCGCATCAGCGTTGCAAAATTATATACAAGAACTTTGAATTTTTCAATCAATATTAAAATATTGATCATTCTATTTTCTTGCTTGATCAAGTTGCACCTCAATCAAAATGGTAGCGGGAGCTGGATTTGAACCAACGACCTTCGGGTTATGAGCCCGACGAGCTACCAGACTGCTCCATCCCGCAACAATACTGCAAATTTACAAATAAAATAGACTTTTGATCTAAATTATCTTTAATTAAGTTGCATCTTAATTAAATTGGTAGCGGGAGCTGGATTTGAACCAACGACCTTCGGGTTATGAGCCCGACGAGCTACCAGACTGCTCCATCCCGCAACAATGTTTTTTAGCCGCTAGCACCAACAATACTGGTTTATTGTTGGTGCGGAAGGGGGGACTTGAACCCCCACGCCCGAAAGCACTACCACCTCAAGGTAGCGTGTCTACCAATTCCACCACCACCGCAGCTGTGACGCATTCTAGTCGCATCCCTTAGAAAAAGAAAGGACTAATTGACATTATTCGCCAGTTTTTGGTGCAGTTGGCGAAGTTTCACCCGTATTTGTTGGTACAGGTGCAGTTGTTTGGGTTGTCGTTTGTACTGTTTTCAACCCATAAGCATCCGTCGTTTGTTTTTTCGCAAAGACTGCTAGGCTTAAGCTGGTAATAAAAAATAAAGCCGTCAAAATTGCAGTTAATCGGGTTAAAAAGCTTGCTGAACCTGAAGCACCAAATACCGTAGCTGCGCCACCACCACCAAATGAAGCGCCTGCATCTGCACCTTTACCGTGCTGAACGAGAATAAGCCCGATCATTAAAACAGCCAAGATGATATGTACAACCAGCACAAATGTATGCATGCTGAACTCCTATTCTTTTGTATTAGCAAATGCTTGAGCAATTTTATAAAAAGACTCTGCATTAAGTGATGCACCACCAACCAGTGCACCGTTGATATCTGGACACGCAGCCAACTCTACTGCATTTTCAGCTTTGACACTACCGCCATATAAAATAGCCGTTTGTTGTGCTTCAACTGCAATTTGAGTTAAACCTTCACGAATTTTTGCATGCATCGCTTGAGCATCTTGTGGCGATGCGGTCTTGCCTGTTCCAATCGCCCAAATTGGCTCATAAGCAATAACAATATTGTGCCACTGCCCTGCTTTTACAACCGCAGCAAGATCACAAATTTGTTGTAAAACCACCTGTTCAGCTTGACCCGTCTCACGTTGTTCGAGGCTTTCCCCAACGCAATAAATGACAGTTAGCCCAGCATTCAGCGCATTGGTCAGTTTCGCTTTTACTTTCACAACATCATCACCAAAAATTTCACGGCGCTCAGAATGCCCAACCAATACATAATCAATCTGACTATCTTTGAGCAATTCTGCACTCACTTCACCGGTATATGCACCAGTACCTGACATTTGAGACAAGTCTTGAGCAACAACCTTAACCGGTGAATGAGCATCTTGAAGTTGTTGTTGTACCGACAATAAAGCAATAGAAATCGGCGCAACCCCCAAATGACATTGTTGTTGTGTAATTGGGTTTTGTTGTAAATACTGTTTTAAGTCTTGTATGAGCTGTTGCGAATTCGCTTGCATTGGGTTCATTTTCCAATTGCCGACAACCCAAGGAATAATAGTCGAACTCGACATACATCTAACCTTTTATCGAAAATGTGCACATTCTACACGGAATTTAGATTTTTAAAGTATTTTTTCTTTATCAATTCGCACTTCTGTTCTAAAGTCTGTCAGTGAATATATGCGCTAGAAATATAAAACGTTTCAAAGATCGTCAACAAAAGTCAAATTGGCGCAAATTATGGTTAAAATATGTTTTTAGAAGAATACGTTTAATTCTAGATATTTTTAAGGATCATCGTATAATTTTATTATTCCAATTATAAAATTAAATTTAAAGTGTTTTGGGGATGTCTATGCAAAATGGTTCACCTAAGTTTTCGGGTTATATCCGTCGCTTAGTCGATGAAGGCTTTTTATCTGCTCAGCAAATGAAAGATGCCTTAACAAGTGCTCAAAAAAGTAAAACCCATTTGGTGCCTTACCTGATTGAGAAATTAGCGATCTCACCATTGCTGATCGCTGAAATGATCTCCTCCGAGTTCGGTGAGCCTATTTTTGATCTAGACAGTTTTAACCCTGAAATGTTGCCCAAGGACATTGTGGACGCCGGTTTGATCAGTAAACATGGGGTGATTCCATTGGTGCAACGCGGTAATATCTTATATGTTGCAACCAGCGACCCCACCAATATCGAGGCACTTGATGCGATTCGTTTTAGTTGTGGTCTAAATATTGAACCAATCATCGTTGAACATCATAAATTAGAAAAAATTATAGCCAAGCATTTTACTGTAGAAGAAAGCTTTAATTTTGGCGATGAAGATTTTGATGTTGATATTATTGCAACAGATGAAAATGAACCCGCAGAGCTTGATGAAGAAACTGCTGAAGAAGAAGCGCCGATTGTTAAATATGTCAATAAACTGCTAATTGATGCCATTCGAATGGGCGCCTCAGACTTACATTTTGAACCTTATGAAAAAAGTTATCGTGTTCGCTATCGCGTAGATGGTGTACTTAGAACCATTACCAATCCCCCACTGCAATTGGCGAATCGTTTAGCATCCCGTTTAAAAGTCATGTCACAAATGGATATTTCAGAGAAACGTATTCCTCAAGATGGGCGTATTAAGCTAAAACTATCCAAAACCAAAGCTATTGATTTTCGTGTTAACTCACTGCCAACATTGTTTGGTGAAAAATTAGTTCTACGTATTCTTGATCCTTCCAGTGCCATGTTAGGGATTGATGCGTTGGGCTATGAAGAAGATCAAAAAGCTTTATTTATGGAAGCTCTAGAAAAACCACAAGGCATGTTATTGATTACAGGTCCAACAGGGTCTGGTAAAACCGTATCGTTGTATACAGGCTTAAATATCCTCAATACCGAAAGTTCCAATATTTCAACCGCAGAAGACCCTGTCGAGATTAACTTGGAGGGGATTAACCAAGTCAACGTCAATCTTAAAGCAGGATTGACCTTTTCGGTCGCACTAAAATCATTTCTTCGTCAAGATCCAGATATTATTATGGTCGGGGAGATTCGAGACCTTGAAACGGCTGAAATTGCAATCAAAGCAGCCCAAACAGGTCATATGGTGATGTCCACACTGCATACCAACAGTGCACCTGAAACCTTAACCCGTTTGCGCAATATGGGCGTGCCATCCTTCAATATTGCAACATCGGTCAATCTTGTGATTGCACAACGTCTTGCTCGGCGCTTATGCAACCACTGTAAAGCACCTATTGAAATTCCGAAACAAAGTTTGTTAGAACTGGGCTTTACTGAACAAGACTTAAACCACCCTGATTTACAGATTTTTCAGCCTGTAGGCTGTTCTGAATGTAGAGAAGGTTATAAAGGACGAGTCGGTATTTATGAGGTGATGAAAGTAACACCTGAAATTTCAAAAATTATCATGGAAGATGGCAACGCACTGCAAATTGCAGCAGCATCTGAAAAATTGGGGTTTGATAATTTGCGACGTTCGGGTTTAAAAAAGGTTATGAATGGTTTAACGTCTTTACAAGAAATTAACCGCGTAACCAGCGAATAAATATAATCAATATTTAAGGAAATTGTTATGGCAGCTAAAAAAGCGCAAATGATGCCTACCTTTGCTTATGACGGGGTTGATCGTAAAGGAATCAAGGTCAAGGGAGAATTGCCTGCACGGAATATGGCACTTGCCAAAGTTACGTTGAGAAAGCAAGGCATTACCATTAAAACCATTCGAGAAAAAAAGAAAAATATTTTTGAAGGTTTAATGAAAAAGGGAATATCAACTTTAGATATTACCATTTTTACCCGCCAACTTGCTACTATGATGAAAGCGGGTGTGCCTTTGGTACAAAGTTTTGAAATTGTTGCCGAAGGTTTAGAAAACCCTTCTATGCGAGAAGTTGTTTTAGGAATCAAAAGTGAAGTTGAAGGCGGAAATACTTTTGCTGGGGCACTAAGAAAATATCCCCGCTACTTTGATAACTTGTTTTGTTCCTTGGTGGAGTCAGGAGAGCAATCAGGTGCTTTAGAGACTATGCTAGACCGTGTCGCGATCTATAAAGAAAAAAGTGAGCTGTTAAAACAGAAAATTAAAAAGGCCATGAAGTATCCTATTACAGTTATTATTGTCGCTTTCATTGTCACCATTATCCTTATGGTCAAGGTTGTCCCAGTATTCCAGGATCTCTTTAGCTCTTTTGGTGCAGATCTTCCTGCTTTTACTCAAATGGTAGTCAGTATGTCAGACTGGACACAAAAATATTGGTTTGTTCTTTTATTAATGATAGGGATTATGATTACCGCAGTTTTAGAAGCAAAAAAACGTAGTCAAAAATTTCGAGACTTTTTAGATCGAACCGCACTCAAATTGCCAATTTTTGGTGATTTGGTCTATAAAGCGATTATTGCACGTTATAGCCGTACCTTAGCCACCACCTTTGCAGCAGGGGTTCCCCTCATTGAAGCATTAGAATCCACTGCTGGGGCAACCAACAATGTGGTCTATGAACAAGCGGTGATGAAAATCCGTGAAGATGTCTCCACAGGACAACAATTAAATTTTGCCATGCGTGTCAGTAACAAATTTCCAGCTATGGCTGTGCAAATGGTCGCGATCGGTGAAGAGTCTGGTGCACTGGATGCCATGCTCGATAAAGTCGCTACACATTTTGAAAATGAAGTGGATAATGCAGTTGATGGTTTAACCTCAATGATGGAACCTTTGATTATGGCAATCTTAGGCGTATTGGTTGGTGGTCTTGTAATTGCCATGTATCTTCCAATTTTCCAAATGGGTTCAGTTGTTGGCGGATAATAATGAATATGTTTCACGATTTTTTAAACCTTCTGATTCAATCACCGACTGCACTTTTTATTGTTGTCGGTCTAGTCAGTCTATGTGTCGGGAGTTTCCTGAATGTGGTGATTTATCGCACACCGAAGATGATGGAAAAGGAGTGGCGCCAAGAGTGGCAAGCAGAATGTCAATTGCTTGCAGGTTCTCAACAGATCGTTATTGATGAAGAAAAGCTGAGTCTGAGTCAACCAGCGTCTACCTGTCCACAATGCAAAACACCGATTCGCTGGTATCAAAATATCCCAGTGATCAGTTGGTTGGCGTTACGTGGTAAATGTGCTTCATGTCAAAACCCCATCAGTATCCGCTATCCTTTGGTTGAACTACTGACAGCAATCTGCTCCTTAACCGTTGTTGCAGTATATGGACCAACACTCCAAATGGTGTTTGGTGTATTACTGACATGGGTGCTGATTACTCTGACTTTTATTGATTTTGATACACAGTTACTACCTGATCGTTTTACCTTAACACTCGCAGCTGTGGGTTTAGGAATTAACTCATTTGAAATATATACCACAGCAAATGCTGCAATTTGGGGTTATATTATTGGTTTTCTTTGCCTATGGATTGTCTATTACCTGTTTAAAATCGTGACAGGCAAGGAAGGTATGGGTTATGGTGACTTTAAGCTTCTTGCTGCACTAGGTGCTTGGATGGGACCGTTGATGCTACCTTTGATTATCCTGCTTTCTTCGGTTGTCGGGGCAATCATTGGCATCATCCTGCTAAAAATTCGTAAGGAAAATATTCCTTTTGCTTTTGGACCTTATATCGCCATTGCGGGTTGGATTGCATTCTTATGGGGCGAACAAATCATGAAGATTTACTTAGGTCAATAATCTAAACATCGATGGGGATGACAACATGACTTTTATCTTGGGCTTAACAGGTGGCATTGGAAGTGGTAAATCCGCAGCAAGTCAATGGTTTGAGTCCCAAGGAATTGTTGTTGTAGATGCAGATATAGTGGCACGAGAAATTGTTGAAAAAGGTCAATCTGCGCTTAAAAAAATCCAAGAGGTATTTGGCGATTGGACTTTAACGGCAAATGGTGAATTGGATCGTCGCGCATTAAGAGAACATATTTTTAAAGATGCTTCGGCACGCCAACAGCTCGAGTCGATCACTCACCCCGCGATTCGAGCTTCAATCATTCAACAACTACAAGCAGCTACCAGCCCCTATGCAATTTTGGTTTCTCCACTGCTGTTTGAAACCAATCAGCACGAACTGACTCAACGTACTTTATTGATAGATGCCAGTGAAGACTTACAAATCTTACGTGCATCGCAACGTGATGGGCAATCTATTGAACAAATTGAAAAAATCATTGCAGCGCAAATGCCACGACATGAAAAGCAAAACCATGCAGATGATATTATTTTAAACGATGGTCATATTGATCATCTATATGCAAAATTAGCACCCTTACATCAATACTACCTAGAGCTTGCAACAGCTTAATTCTGCACTATCACTCAGAAAATCAATAACATGCAATTAAAAATACTCATTGATTATGTTTATTAACATCTAAACGTTGTTGCAAACTGTCTTTATGGCTAAACCAACGCCAAGGCTGTAGTGCCCCAATTCCCATACCAATCAAACCGCAGATCATTGCCAAACTTAATGGCTCATTTAACAAAGGCACAGCAATTATTGCCGCGATAAAAGGTGCCAGTGTTACGATACTGCCTGTTTTAAATGCACCAAGGCGCTTAATCGCTTCTACATAGGCTAAGGTTGCCACGATCACGACAAATACACCATGAAAAAGTGTCTGTAGCAATAAATGCGGTGTTGACGCTTGGTCCAAATGCTTTGGTAAAAATAATAGATACATCGGTACATAAACGATAGCGGACCAGATCGCCACACCAGCCATAGAATGCCATGCAGAAAGCTTCCACTGACGCAGTAATACTGTAAAAATTCCCCACCAGATTGCACTGAGAAAAAATAGCAAATCACCAAAACCAAATGCCACACCTGTTTGTTGATACATCAAGAAACTCATCACTGAGATCGCCAATAACATAATAATCAAACTGATCCATGTATGTTTGTCAAAAGGTTGGCGATAGAGCAAATAACCCGCTAAGGCAGTACATAATGGAATACAACCATTTAGAAAAATTGCGGCATGGGCTGCTGGTACAAAATGGAATGCACTATAAGAAGTTAAGCAATAAACAACACCACCAACCATAGCCAGAATAAAAGGTTGTTTTTTAAATAGAAAAGCGGTGTCTTTTTTATAAATTAAAATAGGCATCAAAATACAAAATGCCAAAGAAAAACGTAATGCGGTAATATCCCAAGGGCTGATATGCCAAAGCGCATTCAGCCTTGAGGTAATGGTAAATCCGCCCCAAATACACATGGTGATTGCCACATAAATATAGCCTTGGATACGAACAGTCATCATGATGTTTTCTCAAATACGATCAATCATCGCAATGATCGTATTAACTTGCTTGACGTTGGCGACATGCTTCGTACAATGCCATACCTGTCGCCACACTGACATTCAAACTTTGCAAATTCCCAGACATAGGAATAAATACAGTTTGATCACATTGTGATTGGGTAATTGGACGCAAACCCGTATCTTCGGCACCCATCACCACACATACAGGCGTTCCTGTAAAATCGAACTTGTGAATAGGCAAGGCATTTTCGTCTAACATGGTGCCCACCACACGAACATGATAATGCTCTTTAATATGACCGAGTGTTCGCGCCAAATTGGTCACTTGAATAAATTTCACTTTTTCAGCACCACCCGCAGCGACTTTACGCGCAGTCGGCGTCAATGTCGCTGAACGATCACGTGGTACAATCACGGCTTCAACCCCCATCGCTGCTGCTGTACGAATACATGCACCAAGGTTATGAGGGTCTGTGATGTGATCAAGTGCTAACAACAATGGTGAATCAGTGCTTTCTAAAAGTTGCTCAAGATCTTTTTCATTCAACACAGGATGTGGGCGTACTGCCGCGACCACCCCTTGATGGAAAGGTTGTCCTGCAAGTTTTTCCAAACTATCACGACTGGCTTTTTGCACGCTGATCCCAAACGGTTCCGCAAGCTGCAAGATACGTTGCAAACGCTGATCATCACGCCCTTTTAACGTAAATAAGGTTAAAACACGTTCAGGTTCCAACTCTAATAATGACTCCACTGAATGAACGCCATAATAATATTCAGACTTCGCCATGAACAACCTCATTAACAACAGGATGATAGAAATGAAAAATCCTGCAAAGCCAACTTTACAGGATTCTATTTGATGATTCAGTTTAACCGATTTAGCTAAGAAATTCTTTGCTTAATTTCAAAACACTCGCATTGTTACAGTGTTTAGCCTTCCAAATGACAAACGTAATCGAGTACATCATCTGTTTCAATTTTAAAACGGCTATTTCCAGGGACATAAAAAGATTGTCCGGCACGGAACAGCTCACTTTCTTCGCTGTCGGCAATCTTGACACGACATTCACCAGAAATAATTTCCATACGCTCTGGGACATGTGTTTCAAATGTTAAAGCTTCCTCAGTAGGAAGAATAACGCCTAAAGTCTTTTTTGTTCCGTCTTCAAATTGCACAGTGTGACTAATACATAGACCACCAAAATATACATTGGATTTTTTAACTACGGATACGTGATCGTACTGAGCTGACATGCGTATTCTCCAGATAATGCGCATTTATAAAAATTATGTTCGATGTAGTTTAATGTCGTGCTACAAACTAATCAATCGAAGATTTTATTGTGGTGGTTTCACGCCTTTACAAATTGACATGGGTAATCGTCATCAGTTCATCTCTTCACTGAAGCAAAGCCTGAAAACGCAACTCTAATACAAGCAAAGGATATGCCTATTTATAGTCTCAATTTGCGTTCGATATAAAGTGATTGAAGAATTGTGATATTTACTACTTATCCTTAACTGTTCGAGGCTCCCTCACTTCTAAGGCATTATGAATGTCATCATTGGATAGATGGATAAAGCTTAGGTTTATTTAGAAATATCACCTCAATACTCGCTTTATACATAGCCTATCGATTGTTTAAACTCAAGACATTTTATTTTCAGCTTAAATCTATTTAAAATACTTAAAAATATGCGCATTAGAATATTTTCTGACTTGTGACTAAAACAAAACTTCACTATCTTAGAACTTCACCGTTCGCAGCTTGGATGCGTTTATGCTGACACACTTAAATCTGATCAATTTTGCTTTAGCGGATAATCTTGCCATTGATATTGAAAAAGGCTTCAATGTCCTCACAGGCGAAACAGGTGCAGGTAAGTCATTATTGTTAGATGCACTATCAGCCTGCCTAGGTGAGCGTACGGACACCAATTATGTGCGTTATGGTTCAGAGAAAGCAGATATTACTGCAGTTTTTAGTTATCAACCTGAAAGTCCTGAAGCAGTATGGTTAACCACCCATGAATTAGATGATGAATCTGGTGAAATTCATTTAAGACGCGTGATTTTTGCCACAGGTCGCAGTAAAGCATGGATTAACGGGCGTCCAAGTAGCCTTGCTGAACTAAAAGAACTAGGACGTTTGTTGGTACAATTATATAGCCAGCATAGCCAACAACAACTTTTGGAACCACCTTATCCCAAACACTGGTTAGATCGTTATAGTAATTTTTACCAAGCCGCTCAAGATGTTCGTGATGCCTATAGCACATGGCAAAAAAACATTCGTATTCATCAAGCAGCTATAGATGCACAAGCTAATCGCCTGCAACGTATTGATACTTTAAAACTGCAACTCGAAGAGCTTGAGGATGTGATTCGGGTTGACTACAAAGAAATAGAACAAGAATTTGACCGTTTAAGTCACCACGAACACATCATGCAAGATTGTGGATACAGCTTAAACGTGTTGGATGAGTCAGAACAGAATATTACCCAAGAAATTTCATCTATTATTCGTCGTCTTGAATCGCATGCGGGTCGTAGTGAGCAATTGTCAGAAATCTACAACTCTTTGATTAATGCACAAAGTGAAATCGATGATGCAACAGCCAATTTACGTCAGTTTATAGATCGTCAAAGCTTTGATCCTGAGCGTATGGATGAACTCAATAAGCAACTCGAAGTCTTCCATCGTCTGGCACGCAAATATCGTATTCAGCCTGATGAGCTTAAACAGCAATATGAAACTTGGCAAAATGAATTAGAACAATTACATCAACTTGAAGACCCTGAGACATTAGCAGAGCAAGTTGAACACGCCCATCAAGCTTTTATAGAAAAAGCGCAGTATTTAGACCAAATCCGTCGCCAAGCTGCTGAACCTTTAGCCAAACAACTGACTGAACAAGTTAAACAGCTGGCACTACCTGAGGCGCATTTCGAGTTTAAATTTGAACCTTTAGAACCTGTTACTGCGGAAGGATTAAGCTTTATCCAACTGCTGTTTACAGCCAATAAAGGCATTCCTCCTCAACCGCTCGCGCGTGTTGCTTCAGGAGGTGAATTATCACGTATCGCACTTGTCATGCAAGTGATGAATGCTGAAAAAACCGAAGCTGAGGTTTTGGTTTTTGATGAAATTGATGTCGGTATAAGCGGTGGTACTGCTGAAATTGTTGGGCGTCTATTGGCTGGTTTAGGTCAACATGTACAGATTCTTTGTATTACCCATCAGGCTCAAGTGGCAGCACAATCAGACCAACATCTATTGGTGAAAAAGCTCCAAACTGACCCTGCAAGCAGTACCATTGTGGAACTTGAAGAAGAGCAACGAATTTTAGAGTTGGCACGCATGACCGGTGGTATTGAAATTGGTGAAACCACATTACAACACGCCAAACAACTCCGACAATTAAAATTCCAGCATTCGTAACAAATGCATTTATAGTCTCTATTGCTACTTCAATCATGATTTGGAGCGACCATATAAATGCTCCTCAATTGAGAAGCATTTAACTTAAAGTATGTTTTTTGATTAATTTTTCATCAAACTCATTGCAAAACCTCACTGTTTTTGTAGGCTTTTGAAATATTCACAACCTATTGATATTAATTGTGCTATTTATATAGTTATAGATTTTCTCAAAAATTAAAATATTTAACCTGAGTTCGACAAGGAGCTGCATATCGGTGACCAAACAATATCTTTCTCATCGTTGCCTAATCGCCCCTCCTGATCTTGCGGATGATTTCTTTGCGAATACCGTAATTTATATTGCCCGTCATGATGGAGATGGAGCGCAAGGGATTATTATCAATCGCCCTTCTGGCATTCAAGTCAAAGAATTGCTCAATGACTTAGACATCGCAGCAGATAATGTCCATCCACATGAAGTTTTACAAGGGGGTCCTTTACGCCCAGAAGCAGGCTTTGTTCTGCATACTGGACAACCGACTTGGCATTCTTCAATTGCAGTGGGTGAAAATCTTTGTATCACCACCAGTAAAGATATTTTAGATGCGATTGCCCATAATGAAGGTGTCGGGCGTTATCAAATTGCTTTGGGTTATGCCAGTTGGACTAAAAATCAATTGGAAGAAGAAATTGCTCGTGGAGATTGGTTGATTTGTGACTCAGATATGGATCTGGTATTTAATTTACCTTATACCGACCGTTGGGATGCAGCTTATCGTAAAATAGGCATTGATCGTACTTGGTTAGCTTCTGAGATTGGACATGCCTGATTTAAAATCACCGCAACTCATTATTGCATTTGATTTTGGTACACAAAAAATGGGCATGGCGGTGGGTTCATCTCTCATTGAAAGTGCAACACCGCTTGCACTTTTCCCGATGAAAGATGGCATCCCCAATTGGGATGAGCTGTTAAAAATCGTTAAACAACACCAACCAAATTTATTTTTGGTCGGCTTGCCGCTCAATATGGATGATTCTGAATCTGAATTATCAACCCGAGCACGTAAATTCGCACGGCGCTTACGCCATCAAACCAACATTGAAACAGTTATGGTTGATGAACGTTTGACCACCCGTGAAGCACGAGATGAACTTGAACATTATCAAGCTCAGGGTCGGGCAAAAAAATTAGCCGCTGACAGTATCGCAGCTGCATTATTTATCGAAAGCTGGTATCGAAATCCTGAAGGGATTACGCCATAATTTGAGTCATTTAAATGTCAAAGACCTTTGTAATTTATGGTGTCAGTAAGGGCTTAGGGCAAGCCCTTTTACAAACAATTCCGCAAAGACAAGATCAGGTTTTTGGCGTTTCTCGTTCAAAACCTGAATCAGATCTGCCAAATTTTCATTGGATTTGTGCTGATCTTGCTCAACCTGAACAAGCAAGAGATACTGTTAAACATCAAATCCAGCGTCAAACGGTCGACTATCTGATTTACAATGTCGGTATTTGGGAAGAAAAAGCATTTGATACAGATTATGCATTTGAACAATGTTCAGATTTAGAAATTTCCAATTTAGTTCAGACCAATATTCAATCCTGCATTTTGGCAATTCAGTCCTTACTAGAAAATTTACGCCTTTCTGCAAATGCCAAAATCATCTTAATTGGTTCCACATGGGGACTTGATAACCATTCTGGAAAAGAAGTGGTATTCTCTGCCACTAAATTTGCTTTACGAGGGATTGTACATGCTTTACGTGAAACATTACGCAAAGATCAAATTGGGATTAGCATCTTAAACTTAGGTTATTTGGCCACGGAATTTGATATCAGCACCCCCATAGATGAAGTAATTTTACAGAGTGATGCTCAACTAATCCCTTTGCAAGACGTAGTGCTTGCCATTCAATTTATATTATCAACCAGCAAAGCAAGTTGTGTAAAAGAAATCGATATGCCTGCAATGGCAGATTTGAATCTATAAAAAAAAAACCATCATCTGATGGGTTTAAAATTTAAAGTTTAATGACTGAAATTGATCATTTCTTAGCTTTTTCCAAAATATGTACTGTCACTGTACGCCCTGCAACAAATGCCAATGAATCATGCGGAACATCATCTAAAACAATTTTAACAGGAACACGCTGTGCTAAACGTACCCAACTGAACGTTGGATTCACATTCGCCAACAATCCTGAAGAAGTGGTTCGCTCACGGTCTTCAATCCCAGATGCAATACCTTGAACATGCCCTTTATATTTGATGGAATCACCCATTAACTGTACAGTTACTGGATCATTCAAATGAATTTTATTAAGCTTGGTTTCTTCAAAATAACCAACCACATACAATTGTTTTCGATCTAACAAGGCCGCAACAGCTTGACCAACTTTGACATAGTTTCCGACGCGTAAATCGAAGTTGGATAATGTTCCATCCGCAGGCGCCAATACCTCTGAACGTTGTAAATTCAGTTGAGCAAGGTGCACACTACTATTTGCAGCTTCAATCAAGGCTTTTTGTTGCTTGATACTGGCTTCTGCCTGTTGCACAGCAGCTTCAAGTTGTTGATGCTCAGCATGAGTTTGATCTCGTGTCGCAAACATTTGATCTTGCTCTTGTTTAGAAATTGCACCATCCATTAAATCCGAATATCGGCGTGCATTTTTATCAGCAAGATTAATGTTGGCTTTCGACTTCACAATATTGGCTTTTGCCTCAGCAAGTGCAGCTTCCGCTTCAGCAAGTCCAGATTGTGCTTTGGCGAGATCGGATTTGGCCTGCTCAACATCCAAAGCCTGACGAGCCACATCAATTTTAAATAACACCTGTCCCTTTTTCACCGTTTGGTTATCTTGAACCATCACCTCTGTGACTAATCCAGCAATATCGGACGATACTTGAATGACATCTCCACGAATACGACCATCTCGTGTCCATGGCTCAGCATTGTAATAATTCCAAATATGTCGTGCGCAAAGTATCGCAATAATGATTACAATAGCTAAGAATATTGGGCGTATAGCCTTACGTATATCAAACGTTTTCATTTCACAAATCCAATCATTAAACTTAAATTTTTAAAACCTGAAACTTTAAAACCAACAATCTATAGACGCTAAGTCGTGATCTGAATAAAAAACCAATGTATTGACCACAATAAAATCAAATAGGTACAGATGTTGAAGATGCCTGGCAATGCAATCCATTCTTTTTCAACCAAGCGATCTGTACCAATACAAACAATTTTCCAAATCAAAAAAGCCACCACAGCTTGGATTAAAAATATTGGGACATAAACACCATAAATATTTAGCTCACCCATATTTATGCTCCAAGTAAAGGTAAAGAAGGCTGTCGCTCAATCTGTTGAATATGACACATACTGCTTCGAATATTATTCACTGAAATTTCAATACGATGTCGAATGTCTTCATCACCAACGGCTTGCACATCATCAATCACTTGATCAAATTGTTGGATCAATTGCTGTTTTATATGATCGGTAGGTTGGCTATGCTTTTTCTCCGTCCACCACCGTTCAAGCAGATCTTGTAATTTGACAATCGATCTTGTGCTTGCTGATTCTGGAGAAAGCTTTTGCACCAGCTCTTGTAAACGGGTTAAATCAATTGCAGCACTTGACTCAATTAATGCGTTATTAATTTCTATTTTGAGTTGTTCTGACTGAATCTGCTTGGTATTTAAAACACCAATACGATCGAGAATACTTCTTAAATGAATTCTAAAGCCTGTACCATAAGGCATCGTGATACTTTCACGCATCGCTTTATAGTGTAAGGTCAACATGCGTTTTACGGTCATTTCAGGTGACATCGAACGGACCATTTGCATGACACAAACTGAAATAATCGGTCCAATCACCGTTGCAATTGAAGCATCGAAAAAGGTGACTTGATCCATCATATAGCGGTTTTGTAAATTCAATCCCATGACAGTACTCATAATCAGCGGCAAACCCAGTGCATGTAAAGGTGGATGCAAATACAACATCACACAAAACATAATGAAAGGTGCCAATACGATAGCTAATTCCCAAAAAGCGGTCACATGAGGAAAAATGCCATAAGCATAAATAAAAACCAGAAATGCAGCATAAACACTGGCACGAATAAAAATTTTTAATGCAGGTACAGGATCATCCATGAATGTCAGAATACAGGCAGTAATTGCCGCCATCTCAGCCAACATAAAGCCCATTTTCCAACCGCTTAAAATCCAGAATGTACAAGCAAGTAAGGTGGTGAGAAATGCGGAAATTCCACCTCGAACAGCAACACCGTAATCACGATGTAAACTTGGATAGGTGGTGGTTAATGGTGTAATGGATTCTGGTAAGGTGTTGTCTCCCCGTTGCATACATTGCCAAATCAATTTCACCGCACGCACATTTTGAATAAAATGACGAATATCCATTTTCAAGCTGCCCAGAATAATCTGTTGCTCAGGAGATGCATGATCAACAATGGCTTGAAAATCGGATTCAAAATGCTCAGGTAAATGTTTTAGCTGATGTTCAAGAATGACACGTTCATTATCTAAAAAGTCATCTACATTACGATGAAACTTTTGCAAATACGGACGATAGTTCAGATCAATTTGATCCAACTGTTTCATTCTTTCAGACATCGCGACCAAATTTGCCACCAACATCGTCACTTGATGCAATAGTTCCTGTAATGGCTTGGTCATCCCTTTAAATTTAGATGTTTCATAACTTAAATGCACCGCCATGGTATGAATATCAGTGGTGTCACGTGTAATATTTGCCAAGAGCTGAGTATAATTTTCAGAATGTTGAGCATCTGACAAAATAGAGTCAAATGCCTGTTTGGTGTCTTGCATGGTTTTAGATACACGCATTTGAATAACAGGTCCAATATGCATGGGAAATATCGTTGCTGAGACAACTGCACTACACACAACACCCAAGGAGATTTCTAAAAATCGCCCCACTGCCATATCAAAAATTGAAACGGTATCGATGTAAAAAATTGAGTTAAAACAGATAATAACTGCGGTATATCCTGCCAACATCACCACATAACTGCGTGGTGAGCGATCAATTAAAGACAAATAAAGACACAACCCTACCCAAGCTGCCAAGACAAAAGTAAATAACCACGGCGTATTGACCAAATGAGGCATCACGGCAATTGCAAAAATCGCCCCAAACAAGGTCCCTAAAATCCGATAAATACTTTTAGATGCCAGCATTCCTGAATACGGATTGGCAATCACAAAAACTGTACCAATCGCCCAAATGGGATAACTGAGGTTGAGTTCAAACGCAATATATAACGCCAACATGCCAGCAATAAATGTTTTAGTCGCAAAAATCCAATCCAGTTTATTGGGTCTAAAAGCCAATAGTGGTTTGATTAATAACATGTTTGCGGCTCACGATGATTGAATAATGTTGGTTTTTGAGCTGTACGATTTATCTTTTGTTTTATTCACGACCAAAAAAACGCACTGCTTAAAGAAATAAACAGTGTGATGAATAAAAACTGAATAGAGGAACAAATTTAGGATTTTGCTCAGTACAACCATTGAGTAGAGAAAGACTCAATTGACAATGAAAATTTATGCTCAAAATTTAAACTATTTTTCAATAGATAAATTTCGTCATTGGATATTCATGTAGACAATTTTTTCAAAAAACATCAAATAAGTCAATAAAAATATCTTATTTTGATAATAAACTACAATATAGTTTAAATCATTGCTTAAATGTAGTGCATTTTCTCAAAATTAGCACTAAAGTAATAAATCTAGAATCATTTGCAATTACATTGCAAATTCGGCTGTTTTTTCTTGAACAATTTGTTATAAAGTAACATTAATTTTTTATTTTTTTGATTCTCACTTATTGAGTAGGTCATCAATGGCACTTTCAAGTTTTGGCAAAATTCTCACCGTCTTAGATTTATTTTCGGTGTCTCGCCCAGTAATTAATGTCGATGTGATTTGTGAAGAGCTTGGTCTATCGAAACCGACCAGCTATCGTTATTTGAAAGAATTAGTGTCGGCTGATATTTTGCAACGTTTAAATGGAACCTCAGGTGACTATACACTGGGTCCTAAAATTGCAGTCATGGATTATATTTCTAGAACGACAGATCCATTGGTGCGTATCAGTAAGCCATTTATGCAGGAAATCTCAGAACGTACAGAACTGTGTTGCCTGTTGACACATTTAAATGATGACTACTGTATCGATGTTCATCATGAGGTTTATCGTGATGAAACGTTATTATCTTATGGGCGTGGTTGTCCTCGTCCAGTATTTATGGGTTCATCACCCAAAGTGATCATTGCCCATTTACCTAAGCAAAAAATTCATGACTATTACAATCGTTTTGCGACCCAACTGGCAGAGGTCAATTTTGCTGAAAATGCTGAAACCTTTATCAATAAAATGAAAAAAATCAAAAAACAAGGCTTCTATTTTTCGCAAGGTGAATTAGATCCTAATGTTTCAGGTCTGTCTATTCCCGTTAAATTCTCAAGCAAAGAAGCACCTTTAGCGCTTACTGTACTTGCCTCTAAAAATCGTTTTGAATACGTCAATACTCAAAAACTGATTGAAACCTTACAAGATTCAGCCACTCAAATCGAAAAACGTTACCAGGCTCTTTCTGCCAATGATCAGCTTTCTGCCTTTCATCCACAAGAAGGGATAAATTGATAATTTAACATTTTGTAATGTTTTTCTCTCTTGATAATGTTTTTACATTCTCATAATATGATTATGTTCTTCAGTAATCCATGATATTTTGGCATTGTTTTTTAGAAGACAATGCCTCCTCAGAGTAAGAAAGCCTATGCCCTTAAACATAGGCTTTTTTTATGCGTACTGGTTTATTTATGATTAGACCACTTGTATTAAAAATTTGATTTACCCTGATGACCTAAAAAAAATAATTCAGGTGATTGGCGAATCATGCTTTTTTAGAAATAATCCAAATATCAAACAATAAAATCATCATTATTTTTCAAGGACTGCTATGAATATTCTTATCGTTCACGCTCACCCTGAACCACTTTCGTTTACAACAGCACTAAAAGATCATGCTGTTGATACACTACATAATTTAGGACATCATGTAGAAGTTTCAGACTTATACGCAATGAACTTTAATCCCGTTGCATCTCAAGCAGACTTTGATAGTCGAAGCAACCAAGAATATTTGAATTATGCTTTAGAACAACGTCACGCATCGAAAACCCATGATCTTGCACAAGACATTCAAATTGAAATTGAAAAAGTGCAAAAAGCAGATTTATTAATTTTCAGTTTCCCCATGTATTGGACTTCTGTACCTGCCATTTTAAAAGGATGGATTGATCGAGTCTTTGTTTCAGGTATTTTTTACGGTGGTAAACGTTTTTATAATCGTGGTGGTATGTTAGGCAAAAAAGCAATGCTCAGTTTTACCCTCGGTGGTCGTGACCATATGTTTGGGCAAAACGCAATTCATGGCGCTATAGACGATTTATTGCTTCCTATTCAGCGTGGCACATTGGCTTATGTTGGATTTGAGGTGCTACCTCCATTTATTGCCTATCATGTGCCCTATATTACCAATGAAGCTCGCCAGCAATTATTACAACAATATCAGCAACATTTGCAGAATTTAGAACAGTTACAAGCTTTAGAATTTCCAAAACTAGAACAGTTTGATGACAAACTTTATCCACTTTAACAAGTATTCGTTGAGATAAAAAAACCATTATTTCGTAAATATCTTTACTGCGATTCAGTTGGATAAAAATAGCGAAAAGTCAAATTTACCCGTGGCTCCACCACACGTGTAGATTTGGCGAGCATATGTTTCCAATAACGTTGTGTCCTTCCTTGCATCACGATCAACTGTCCACTTTGTAAGCTTAAATCTACCTTTTCAGCTTTCCATTTGTGTTTGAAACTAAACTTTCGTGTTGCACCAAAACTCAGTGAGGCAATCACCACATTTCTTTCTGGCGACTCCAAAGAAGGTTCATCATCACTGTGCCAACCTACGCCTTGTGTGCCATTTTCATATAAATTGGCAAGACATGAATTATAAGTATACCCAGTCAATTGCTCGATATGTTGCTTTAGTCGGAATAAGGCAGGATTCCAAACATGTGCCTGTTTTGCCATGCCTGAATAATGATATTGATAATGATCATCGCCATACCACACCACTTTACGCTCAGTTTGATAATATTGCCCATGCAAATACACTTCATCGTGCTGCCAAGCCAAATGTTTTAAGAAATAAACTAAATATTTTTGACTCTGTGCATGGTCTAAGATCAAGCCAAAATCCTTCACTTCCCCATCACAAGGCAGTAAATTATCTTTCGCTTCAGGTTCAAAAAGTTCTAAATTCATCACCAAACAATCTTACTTATGTCTACTTAAAGTTTACTTTAGCGCTTCACAATTCAAAACACATGAAGTACTTGTGACAAAATTTATTCAGTTTTAGACTAAAAGCAAATCTAAAAAGCAAAAACTTATGAACTTATGGCAATTATTTCTAAAACTACGCCCCTTTGTACGTCCCTATCGCTGGCTCGTCATCGTGACCTTATTTTTAACCTTGGTCGGTTCACTGACTGCACAGGTCAATGCACTGACTCTTAAATATGCCGTAGACAGTATCAATCAACTGATTCAAGCAGGACAAGGATTGGCGGATGGATGGCATATCATTATCACCATCACCCTTGTTTTATTGGGAAAGGAGGTCATCAATGCCATTGTGCAATTCGGGCAAAAGTCATTTGGTGAAAAACTAAGGATTTTAATTTCACAAGACCTTTCGCAAGGAATCATTGAGAAATTCATTACCTATAGACTGGCTTTTTTCGATCAACAGAATAATCAAGCAGGGAAATTACAAACACGTATTGATCGTGGAGTCAGCTCACTGACTCGTCTTGTACAGATCTTTTTTATTGATATTTTACCGCTATTTAGCAGCGCAATTATCGCTTTGGCTTTAATGTATTATGCCAATTTTTGGGTCGGTTTAGTTGCTACCATTATTGTTCCTATTTACTTCTGGTTGACCTTTAAACAGTCGCAAAAACTGTCTGGTAAACGGCGTGCATTGCGCGATAATTTTGAAAAAAAGAATCAAGGCATTCTCAGTATTATCAATTCGATTACAGTCATTAAATCCTTTAATAAAGAAAGTGTTGAGTCAACCAAACAGTTGAATCTACAAAAATCACTCACCGAAAATCAAATGCAAACCCGCCAAACCAGCTATCTTTTTGATGGTTTGAAAACTTTTATTGAACAAGTGGGTGTGGTTTTCATCATCATTTTAACAGCCTATTTTGTGTTAGATGGTCAAATGAGTATCGGTATGATCATGTATCACGTGTTGTTGTTTAATAATGTCTCTGCACCTATTCGTTCTTTACATCGTATTTATGATGAAATTAACTCGGCAATGATTTACTCCGAAAGCTTCTTTAATATTTTAGAAGCGGACAATGAGATCGAAGCCAGTGGCTCAAGACAACCTAAAATTCTAGGCAAATTTGAACTTGAACATGTCGATTTTACCTATCCCAATGGTTATCAGGCTTTGCATCATATCAACATGACCATACAACCTAATAAAATCACTGCATTGGTGGGCTTATCAGGCGCAGGAAAATCGACCCTGATCAGTTTATTAGATAAATTTTATCTTCCGAATGCAGGCTGTATCAAACTAGATGGGATTGATTTAGAAGAAATTGACACCCACTACCTCCGTGAACATATTGGTTTAGTGCTACAAAAAAACCATATTTTTCAGGGTTCTATTTTAGAAAATATTCGTTATGGTAAACCTCAGTCCAGTAATGAGGAAGTGATACAAGCTGCAAAAAAAGCCTCAATTCATGAACAAATTTTAAAACTGCCACATGCTTACGAAGCTGATGCTTTATTGTTATCAGGTGGTCAGCAACAACGTATTGCCCTTGCCCGTATGTTTCTTAAAAATCCACCCATTATCTTTTTAGATGAACCTACAGCAAGTTTAGATGCCATCGCGGCTGAACAAATTAAACAAAGTCTGGACGAAATCAAGCAAGGTCGAACGGTGATCATGATTTCACATAGTCTTTCGCAAATTATTGATGCTGACTACACTTATGTCATGAAGGATGGACAAATTGTCGAGCATGGCGAACATCATGAGCTTTACCATCAAGATGGCACTTATAAAGAAATTTTTGATGCCATGGCAAAAAGTTTGAATATTGAAAAAATTGCTCAAACTTTTGAAGATGATACTGAAGAAGAAACACATAGCTAATGATAGTGATGGACTATTGTTCAAATCAGTGTATTTAAACATTCAGTATTCAATCGCACTATGATGAAAATAGTCTCGTTCTATCATTATGTTATACAGTTATTAAACAATGATTTGATTGAATAGCTTCAACCCTAAATAGAACAAGATAACCTGAGTTCGATAAAACCTTGATGAAAGATGATACAGCCAAAACGCTTGATTATTCATACAAGTGATTTGGATGATTCATTTATTTTGTACTTTTGAATCATCGATGGTCTTGCGATCTTGAGGCGACATGAATGTCGCCATGTTGAGCGGGGGTATGAGGATGTACCCCTCGCTCAACGAAAGATTTTTGTCACTTTTCATCTCTGAAAAGTGAGGCATCGCCTAAACTTTAGCACTAAAGCGTGGCAGTGCAAGCTTTAGATCATCAAACAATCTATTGATCGCTTTCATTTTATTGATCAAGAGAAATGAAAAGCTATTGATGGTTGCGCTTGCGGAGCTCCGCTCCTCATCCTAAAATTTGATGAAAACTCAGCAAGCCCCATAAAAAATTTATTATTTTTCAATGATTTGAGAATTTAATTACATCAAACTCAGGTCAAGATAAGACCAATAAAAAAAGCCATTCTCAATTGAAAATGGCTTCTTTATTTCGCCAAAATGACTCTTAAACTTTGAAATGGTTCAAGAGAACATGCAGATTAAGTTATTTCCATTTAACTGCTTGCACTTCTGATTTTTTAGTCGTTTCGGGTTCATTTGTACTACAACCGCACCCACCACCACAACCACTCACCATTGCAGGCTGAGTCCATTGTGCTAAACGCGTCCAACCTCTCGCTTGAAAGAATTGAGCCAATTTAGAAAATACCGAATATGCCGACTTAGGAAAAACCTTCTTAAACACAAAGATCGCACTCCATATCACCAATACCGCAACAATCAATGATTCAATCATCTCGAACTCCTTTAGCTCAAAGGTTTAAGGTTTTTTAATTCACCTTATAGACCAAAATAGCGTGATGCAATTTGATAAGTCAGGAATGCCATAAGATATGCTAGACCAAATAAATATATGGTCATACCTGCCACAGTTTTCCACGAACCTGTTTCACGTCTTACTGTTGCCAATGTCGCCAAACAATGAGGTGCATAGATAAACCACACCAGTAATGATAAACCTGTTGCCACTGTCCAGCTCAAGTCACCTTGGCTGATCAAATGCGATAGACCTTGAGCAACAGCATCATCATCTGCTGCTGACAATGCGTAAACCGTACCCAATGCAGCAACAACAACTTCACGTGCAGCCATCGCTGGAATTAAGGCAATACAAATCTGCCAGTTAAAACCTAATGGTGCAAAGATCGGTTGCATGACATGCCCTAACATCCCTGCAAAAGAATAGTCAATCGCAGGTAAAGTTGCGCCTTCAGGCGGTTGAGGGAAAGTACACAAGAACCATAACAAGATCGACAAAGCGAAGATAATTCCCCCCACACGCTTTAAGAAAATCTTGGCACGGTCTAATAACCCAATCCAAACGCTTTTAATATCAGGTATACGATAACTTGGTAATTCCATCAATAACGCATGTTGAGATTTATCCTTTTGGAAAAATTTCAGTACAGTTGCAACAATCAGTGCACTGACAATGCCTGCCATATACAGACCAAACAGCACCAAGCCTTGTAGGTTCAGAAAGCCCCAAACCATTTTTTCCGGAATAAATGCTGCAATTAACAAAGCATATACAGGTAAACGTGCCGAGCATGTCATCAGTGGTGCAACCAATATCGTAACCAAACGATCTCGCGGATCACTGATACTTCGTGTCGCCATAATACCTGGTACAGCACAAGCAAAACTTGATAATAATGGGATAAAAGCTCGACCACTTAAGCCAGCTTTAAACATCAATTTATCCAGCAGAAACGCAGCACGTGGCAAATACCCAGATTCTTCTAAGACCAAAATAAAGAAGAATAAAATCAGAATCTGTGGCAAGAAAACCACCACACTACCTGCCCCCGCGATCACACCATCAACCACCAAACTATTAAGCAATGGCTGTGAAATAAATTGTCCAATCCATTCACCAAACCACGCAAAGAATTCTTCAATTCCATCCATAAATGGTGCAGCCCAAGCAAAAACGGCTTGGAACACGACAAACATCATGAGTGCAAGGCTTAGAAGCCCTAAAACAGGATGCAGGAAAATTTTATCGAGAAAATCAGTACGTTTATCTTCATGATCTACAAAAACCACCACATCCTTTAAGATTTGGTCGATTTTTTCATGATTAGAACCTGAAAGCTTCACATCACTCAATTCTGCGCTTGGGGTACGGAATTTCTCATCTTCTAAAGCCGCCATCAGATTTTCAATTCCTGCATTTCGCACAGCAACTGTTTCAACGACAGGAATACCTAAACGTTGTGATAGTTTCTGAGTGTTGATTTGCATACCACGGCGACGAGCCTCATCCATCATGTTTAATACAAGTAGAATCGGTTTGCCTTGTTCAATCACTTCAAGAACCAGACCTAAATGCAATTTTAAGTTGGTCGCATCGACCACACATAAAAACGCTTGTTGATCTTGTTCATCTGCAATTTTACCCAAGACCACATCACGGGTAATGGCTTCATCTGGACTTGTTGCATTTAAGCTATACGTTCCAGGTAAATCTAAAACACGAACCGCGCGACCTGAAGGTAAATTAAATGCCCCAACTTTACGTTCAACAGTCACCCCTGCATAATTGGCAACTTTTTGGCGTGTTCCAGTAAGGTGATTGAAAAGAGAAGTTTTACCGCAGTTAGGATTTCCCACTAAAGCAATACGTAAAGTTTCGCTCATGCGGAAGCCCCTTCTAATGCCTGATGAATTTCAATTTTCTGCGCTTCCACTTTACGTAAAGCAAATCGAGTAAAACCAATTTGAATTAAAATAGGATCACCACCAAAAATCCCTTTTGTGATCACTTGTACACGTGTGCCAGGCACAAAACCTAGTGTTTCCAAACGGCTTGCCACTAAATCTGGCTGATTGACATTATCTTCTGAGGTGCGACTGACCTTTGAGATAATGGCAGTTTGCTTTACTTTCAAGTCTGACAAACGCACTGCAATTAACCCTAAAATGAATACGATATATAGTTTATTATACATACAAATGAGAATAATTACCAAGTAAGGTTCATTACAATTCTCATTCACTTTAGGTATTCGACTTCTTTATTTTTTTAGTCTACATTCTTCTCTCAGAGACGTTTTAAACTTTGCTAAGACCATGTTAAATAAGAAACCACGTATTCCAACTGCAGTTGCCATTCCTGAAAATTTAAGCTTTTTACAAGGTTTTCGTGATTATTTAATTGCTCAAACGGTCAGTCCGCATACAAGAAACGCCTATTTATCCGACTTAATCCAATGTAGTGAATGTGTAAATGCTTATTTACCCGATTGGACACATGACGATATTTCCGATGTCCTCATAGAACTGACCAAACAAGGTAAAAGCCCACGCTCGATAGCACGCTCACTTTCAGCACTCCGTTCATTTTTTAAATTTTTACGTGAGCAAAAGATTCGTTTAGATAATCCAGTTGCCATGCATAAAACTCCCAAACTTGGACGAGCATTGCCTAAAGATCTATCTGAGCAAGATGTAGAGGCGCTGATCCAAGCACCTGATATAAGTACAGCATTGGGCTTACGTGACAGAGCCATGTTTGAAGTTCTCTATGCTTGTGGATTGCGTGTATCAGAACTTTTAAATTTAAGACTAGATTTGATCAATTTAAAACAGGGTTATTTAAGAATTACAGGTAAAGGAAATAAAGAGAGGCTTGTACCATTAGGTGAGGTTGCTTGTGAATGGGTTGAACAATACCTAAATACCTCTCGACCGCAGCTGTATAAGTCAGCAACCGATTACTTATTTTTAACCCAGCATGGTGGCATCATGAGTCGGCAAAACTTTTGGTATGCCATCAAACGCTATGCTTTACAGGCAAACATTCAAGCAGAGTTATCGCCACATACACTCCGCCACGCCTTTGCAACACATCTACTCAACCATGGTGCTGATTTACGTGTGGTGCAAATGCTTTTAGGGCATAGTGATCTATCCACCACTCAAATTTACACTCATGTGGCACAGGTGCGTATGCAGCAATTACATGAAAAATATCACCCACGCGCATAAGATTTTCAAATGGAAGTAATACCGATAATTTACATCCCTTAATCAAGTTTTAAAGTATGGCTTTGATTTTTTTGCTATGCTAATTCCCCACACAATAATGCTGAAGAAACATAAAAGAGTTATTTATGCAATTGAATCGTTCAAAATTGATGTTGGCTTGTCTAATTGCAAGCACGATGGCAGTGAGTGCTTGCTCAAAAACGCCAGACTCAAAAAAAGATGACACTTTGACTGCAACAGCACCCGCAACTGGTGAGGCATCAAATTTAACTGAACGTGACGCTAAACAACGCCTCATCCAAACACTACAAGCCAATTTCAAGAAAGCAGGCGTGAATGCTAAAATCTTGGATGCTAAACCGACTGAAATGCCAAATCTGTATTGGATCAGCATGGAAGGCATGAGTTCAGTCTATGCCACTGCTGACGGTAAATTTTTAATCCAAGGTGATGTCATTCGTTTAGGCGGTGAAAAACTCAGTAGTATCGGTGACAAGCTTCAAGCAGCTGAAAATAAAAAACACTTTGCTGATTTAAATGTTAAAGACCTCTTGGTTTATCCAGCACAAGGTAAAGTTAAACATGTGATTTATGTGTTTACTGATGCAAGCTGCCCGTATTGCCATAAACTGCATGAACATATTGGTGAAATCACCGCAAAAGGTATTGAAATACGCTATATCCCTTGGCCTCGTGGAGAACAGTTTATTCCAACCATGGAAAGCATTTGGTGTAGTGCTGATCGCCATAGCGCATTCAATCAAGCCATTGCAGGTACTGCCCTTCCACCTGCAACATGTAAAAACCCAGTCCGTGACCTTTATGCTTTAGGTTTAAGAATGGGCGTAAATGGTACCCCTGCAATCTACAATGCAGATGGTGAATATCTGGGCGGCTACATGACAGCTGATGAAATCGAAAGCCGTTTAAATAAGTAGGGACTGTTGACAATTCATTCATGCTTGCGACTATACGTATTTTTTAGTCGAAACTAGGCACGAAATACGAAGTTTAGCCACTCTAAATGAGTAGTTCGTAACAACGTAGCGACAAAAAATACTTTTGTCCCGAAGGGTTGTAGCTAAAATTTTCTCAGTCTGCGTTATGAAACTTGAAAAGAGTCTCGCTATTCTCTTCGTTTCACGCCTTAACTGCTCAATTTTAGCTTACAACGCAAGTCATAAATGAAATGCTAACATTCCCCAATTTTATCAGTAAATTTACTATTATTTATAGCTCAATATAAAGATGCGCCAGACTCTAGAGTCTGGCGCATTTTTTAGCTATGATCTAAGCTTAATATAATTTATATGCATAATTGGAGTGTGACGTGAAACCAGTTCGTCTGGCAATACTCGGTCTAGGAACCGTAGGCGGTGGAGCCCTTAAACTACTACAAGAAAACGCTGCTGAAATTAGACGTCGCACCGGTCGAGAAATTGAAATTACCCACGTAGGCACTCGTCGTCCACGTCCAGATCTAAATTTACCAGCAAGTGTGAAGCAAAGTGCAGATCTGTTAGAGATCGTTCGCCAACCCGATGTAGATGTTGTGGTTGAAGTTATGGGCGGAATTCATCCTGCTTATGAAGTCATTATGGAAGCCATCAAACATGGTAAACAAGTGGTGACTGCAAATAAAGCCTTACTTGCTGAACATGGTAATGAGTTATTTAAAGCAGCTGATGATCATCATGTACAGATTGCCTATGAGGCAGCTGTTGCAGGCGGCATCCCAATTATTAAAGTCATTCGTGAAGGCTTGGCAGCCAATAAAATTGAATGGTTGGCAGGCATTATCAATGGAACAGGCAACTTTATCCTCACAGAAATGAGTGAAAAAGGCCGTGCCTTTGCTGATGTTCTCAAAGAAGCACAAGAGCTAGGCTATGCAGAAGCTGACCCAACTTTTGATGTGGAAGGAATTGATGCGGCACATAAACTCACGATTCTTGCATCATGTGCATTTGGTATCCCTTTACAGTTTGACAAAGTCTATACTGAAGGAATTACCAAAGTAACGGCACAAGACGTTAAATATGCTGAAGAGCTTGGGTATAAAATCAAACATTTGGGCATAGCACGTCGTTCAACTAAAGGCATTGAATTGCGTGTTCATCCAACGCTGATCCCCGAAGAAGAATTGATTGCCAATGTAAATGGTGTAAAAAATGCAGTATTGGTACAAGCCAATGCCGTAGGTCCGACACTTTACTATGGTGCAGGTGCGGGTGCAGGTCCAACTGCCTCTGCTGTTGTTGCTGATGTGGTCGATATTGTTCGTGACATCATATATACAGAAGATGGTTCAGGTACAATTCCACAATTGGCTTTTGAAGCCCTTTCAGACTTGCCTATTTTATCTAGTGATGAAATGACTACAGGTTACTATTTGCGTTTAAATGCTGAAGACCAAACGGGCGTACTTGCAGATGTCACCACCATCTTAAGCCGTACAGGAATCAGTATTGATGCAATTATGCAACAACCTCGCTTAAAAGATTTAATCCCGATTGTGATTTTGACAGATCCAATCGTTGAATCAAAAATGAATGAAGCGATTGCACAAATTCAAGCCTTACCTGCTATTCATGGCGAAATCGTACGAATTCGTTTAGAATTGCTCGATAACTAATCGGATTTAATCCTCCCCTCATCTGCATCGATAACAAAGATGCAGATAAATTCGCCATTTCAGACAGATCAAATGGTGAATTTAGCTTCTTTGATAAGAGGCTAGAGGCGAAAGAATACCTTTATTTGCTCTACATACAACTGGAACACCATCATGTCTAATGCCAATCGCTATACAGGACTTGTTGATCGCTATCGTGACCGCCTCCCCGTATCAAAAACTACTCGTGCTATTTCTTTAAATGAAGGGAACACGCCTCTCATTAAATTAGACAACATTCCTCGTCTTATTGGCAAAAATGTTGAAATTTATGTGAAATACGAAGGTTTAAACCCAACAGGTTCATTTAAAGACCGTGGTATGACCATGGCTGTGACCAAAGCAGTTGAAGAAGGCTCTAAAGCGATTATCTGTGCATCTACAGGAAATACCTCAGCGGCGGCTGCTGCTTATGCTGCACGTGCTGGAATCAAAGCATTTGTCTTGATTCCAGAAGGCAAAATTGCCATGGGTAAAATGGCTCAAGCGATGATGTATGGCGCAATTACTATGCAGATCCGTGGTAATTTTGATGACGGTATGCGTCTAGTGAAAGAAGTGGCAGATAAAGCACCTGTGACTATTGTGAACTCAATCAACCCTTACCGTTTACAAGGTCAAAAAACTATTGCATATGAGATTGTAGAGGCATTAGGTCGTGCACCAGATTATCACTGCTTACCTGTAGGAAACGCTGGAAATATCACTGCACACTGGATGGGTTATACTGAGGCCGTTGCAAACCAGCCCGTTGAAGCATTTGAACAAGTGGTTTATGACCCTGAAACTGATCAGTTTACAGGTCCAAATCCTGAAGGTCGCCCTATCATGGTGGGCTATCAAGCTTCAGGTGCTGCGCCATTCCTACGTGGTGGTCCGGTTGAAAATCCAGAGACAGTTGCCACAGCAATCCGTATCGGTAATCCACAAAGCTTTAATCATGCAAAAGCAGTTGTACGTGATTCAAAGGGTTGGTTTGATGAGTTAACTGATGCTGAAATCTTAGAAGCGCAACGTTTACTTTCTATGTATGAAGGTGTATTCGTTGAACCAGCATCGGCTGCATCAATCGGTGGTGCTATCCGTGATATTAAAGCAGGTAAAATTGCGGAAGGTTCTGTGATTGTATGTACTGTGACTGGTAATGGCTTAAAAGACCCTGATACAGCCATTAAACAATGTGAAGATGCGGTTATGCTGTCGATTGATGCGACCTTAAACCAAGTTCGTGATTCGATTCTTTCAAATATGTAATAACGTCTTTGCAGCAAAAAAAAACCAGTTGCTCGCAACTGGTTTTTTTATGTCCAACATAAACAGTTATTTGAATCGCTTTATCACTATCGTTTTATCCTGTTTCACATCGACATATTAAGATGGACAGAATATGACTTAAGGCATTCCTTTTTGATTTAAGTTTCTAACAACCACAAAAAAACTCTTCATATTGAAAAGTTTTTTTTAAATCCCAAAAGCTTAAATACGTTTTGGTAAATTACTCACCCAATTCAACAAATTGGTTGCATCATTGGTACGTGCCTGAGAAGAACTTGCACCCAATAACACTACAACAGCTGGACGACTATTCACCGTAGTGTGCATCACTACACAACGTCCTGCTTCATTGATATAACCTGTTTTGGAAATATTGATATTCCATCCACCATTACGAACCAGTGCATTGGTATTATTTGACTTCAGGATACGATAGCCTAAATTGAAGTCATAATGCGCTGTAGTCGAGAATTGACGAATTAAGCCATATTGAGATGCCGCACTCACCAAAATGCCTAAATCACGCGCAGAAGACACATTATGAGGATCTAAACCTGTAGACTCGACATAACGTGTAGACGTCATACCTAATTGACGCGCTTTCGCGTTCATTGCCGCAATAAATGCTTGTCGCCCACCTGGATAGGTACGTGCTAAAGCTGCTGCAGCTGGATTTTCAGATTTCATCAACGCCACAAGCAACATTTCAGCGCGATTCATGCTATCGCCGACTTTTAAAGTTGAGCTTGAGTTCTTACCACCTGCTCCAGCAAAATCAATTTGTTGAAGTGTAATCTCTTCTGACATATTCAAACGTGCGTCTGCTGTAATTACCGCAGTCATTAACTTGGTAATAGAAGCGATCGGCATCGAAGTATTGGTATTTTTACTGTAAAGCACTTCACCCGTTGTTGCATCCATCACGAGTGCAGCACGAGCATTAACTGAAGGTTGACTGTTATAACTATTGGTATCATAAATCTGCACAGACTTGTTAGTCAGTGTTGTTGGTGCAGCATTTGATGGACGAATTGTTGTGGTTAAAGTAGTTGAGCCTTTAGGTGAAATATCTTCACCATCATCATCAACAGAGTCGCCATTTAATAATTGGCTTGCGTCGGAAGATGACCAACTTACACTCGCTTGTCCGCTTCCCCCTGAATTCATGATGATTTCAGCAAAACTTGTTGAACTCAAACTGAGTAGTACTGACAAACTCAGCACATGCATTAACGTTTTTTTTGGTTTTTTCACGATAACTTACTCACCTCAGGGAGGTATTCACAAACTTGCTAATTACCTCAAATATGACTTACATTTACACTCAAACGTGACTATATTAAAACGAATATTTCAATCACAATGTATTGTGCGCAAATATTGAATAGATATTAGGAATAGGATTGCCAATTTTGTTATGTCATTGCAAGTCTTTTTTGCTTTATGTAACAAAAATGTTGATATTGGAAAATTTAAGGAGGTGTAAGTGATTACTGTTTTAGTGGTAGATGACCATGAATTAGTAAGAACAGGCATCTGCAGAATGTTAGAAGATCAGACTGATATTCAAGTCATCGGACAAGCAGAATCTGGTGAAGAAGCCATTACCATTGTAAGGCAGCAACACCCTAATGTCGTTCTTTTAGATGTCAATATGCCTGGTATTGGCGGGGTAGAAACGACCCGTCGTTTATTACAAACTGCTCCTGATACCAAAGTTTTAGCGGTAAGTGGTTTAGCTGAGGAACCCTACCCGTCTCTGTTACTCAAAGCAGGCGCA
This sequence comes from Acinetobacter sp. B-6, assembly GCF_056930735.1. Taxonomy (NCBI): domain Bacteria; kingdom Pseudomonadati; phylum Pseudomonadota; class Gammaproteobacteria; order Moraxellales; family Moraxellaceae; genus Acinetobacter; species Acinetobacter sp. B-6. The sequence goes on from NZ_JBXPBY010000004.1 coordinate 234,780, forward strand.
CGGGGTTATATCACCAAAGGTGCACCCATTACAGAAATGGTCCGTGCAATCAAAAAAGTCATGCAAGGTGGAAAATACTTTAGCGCAGATATTGCAGAGCAACTTGCCAGCTCATATTTATCAGATACCCAAACTTCACCCTTCGACGCACTTTCAGAACGAGAAATGCAAGTTGCGATGATGGTGGTGAATTGTGTCAGCGCTCAAGAAATTTCAGACAAACTGTTTGTGAGTGTAAAAACGGTCAATACATATCGTTACCGTATCTTTGAGAAACTGGGTCTCGATAGTGATGTCAAACTTACTCATCTAGCCATACGTTATGGTCTAATTAAGCCATAAATCTTATAAAACAATGATCTACCTTTGAGTGTGAGTATGTCGTCTACGGTATCTGTGCCTATTTATCAAACAATTTACCGTCTAGGCACACTTTACTCAGGTTATCGACTGATTATTGCCTTTTGTTTAATCATTATTTTTCTGATTACCTTAGAAAATCAGCCTGTTCACTACGAATACCCAAGTTTATATTTTTATTCGATCGCGACCTTTACCATCATTGCAGCATTGCAAATGATGCTGTTGAAATTTTACCCTCATGGCGTTGCACAGCAGTTTATTGGCTTTTTTATTGTTGATATTCCATTCCTCAGTATCTTGGTATTTGCGCTGAATGGTCCAAATTTAGCCATCAGTATTTTATTTGTGATTGCAGTCTTTACTGCAAATTTTTTACTGAGTAAAAACAAAGCATTATTTATTACCTTAGTGTCTGTCATTGCCATTATCTATCAGCAATTTCTGGGCAGTTATTTTGATTTTTCTAATTTAAATAATATTAGTAATAGTGCCTTATTGGCTTTCTTGTTTTTTATGGTGTACGGAATCGGGCAAATTGCAATCAACCGTTTTCAGGTTCTTGAGTCCTTAAATACGTACCAATCTTTAGAGCTTTTTAAGCTACAAAACATCAACCGCTATATTTTAGAACAAATCGAAGTCGGTTATTTGGTACTCGATGAAAAATGTAAAATTATTGTCAGTAATCCTGCCGCATGTTCACTATTAGGAATATCTCCCCTGTATGCACATGAACAATATCACTTATCCAATTTCCAGCCTGATCTCTATGAAATTTTAAAAGATGCCATGTTTCGAGATGGTGAGCGTTTTCAATTTGAATCACAGCAATCTTCATTTACCGTTGATATTCGGGTACAAAAACTGATTGTTCCACATCAGGCGCTCACACTTCTTGTACTTGAAGATGCACAAAAAATAAATCAAAAGGTACAACAGCTTAAACTTGCAGCATTGGGACAATTATCAGCAAGTATTGCTCATGAGATACGTAATCCACTCGCTGCCATTACGCAGGCAAATGATCTTTTTCTGATGAGTGATGAACAGCAGCAAGCCTTACTCCATCAAATGATTACCAAGCAGACTGTCCGTATTAACAGTATTATCAAAGATACTTTAGATATGGCAAAAAACAAAAAAACCCATGCCAGTCAAATCGACTTACCGCTATTTTTAGAAGATTTATTGTTACACGATTTAAGTGATGCTCAAGCTAAAATCCAAACTGAAATTGAAGCAAATCTTGTGATTTATTTTGATGATTCGCAATTAAGGCAAGTACTTGTCAATCTATTGCGTAATGCATTACGCCATAATGATCAAAATGCGGAATACGTTTTGGTCAAGGCGTTTAAAAATGACGCACATATTTGTATAGATGTGATTGATTATGGGAAAGGGGTCACAAAACAAGATCTTTCACAATTATTTCAGCCATTTTTTAGTACCGAAATCAATGGAACTGGTTTAGGATTGTACCTATCGCAAACTATATGCGAAGCAAATCAAGCGAAATTAATTTACGTTGAGCAAAAACAACAAGGGGCATGCTTTCGTATCGAATGCCCACGCATGGATTAGATTAGGTTTTTGGGGATATGACTACACGACAACCATTGGTGTTACTTGTAGATGATGAACAAGATTTATGTATGTTGATGCAAATGAGCCTATCGCGAATGGGCATCAAAACACATATGGCACATCATTTACAGCAAGCCAAATATTTTTTTAGTGAATATAAATATGATGCCTGTATTACAGATTTAAACTTGCCTGATGGGAGTGGTTTAGATTTAGTCAAACATGTATCGCAACATTATCCAAAAACGCCTATCGCTGTACTCACAGCATATGGCAATATGGAAATCGCAATTGCATCACTTAAAGCTGGGGCTTTTGATTTCGTTAGCAAACCAATCAATCAACTACATTTACAGCAACTTTTACAAAAAGCTTTACATGTTCCTCAGTTGAGTGAAACTGTAACTAAAGCCCCACTTGAAGAGTCCATGCTCATTGGTGACTCACAAATCATTCGTAAATTAAGAGAATCGATTAAAAAAATTGCCCGTTCACAAGCACCTGTTTTTATTACTGGGGAGTCTGGTACAGGGAAAGAAGTGGTTGCGAATCTTATTCATTTACTCAGTAACCGCAGTGATAGTCCATTTATTGCAATCAACTGCGGGGCTATCTCTGAAGAACTGATGGAAAGTGAGCTTTTCGGACATAAGAAAGGCTGTTTCTCTGGCGCAACGCAAGATAAACAAGGCTTGGTTCAGGCTGCCAATGGTGGCACATTATTCTTGGATGAAGTCGCAGAACTGTCTTTAGCCATGCAGGCTAAACTTTTACGTGCTGTTCAGGAAAAAAAAATCCGTCCTTTGGGTAGCGATACTGAAATAGAAGTTGATTTTCGAATCATCAGTGCAACGCATCAAAATATCGAAGCTCTGGTTGAACAAGGGAAGTTCCGCCATGACTTGTTTTTTAGAATTCATGTCATGGATATTACACTCCCGCCATTACGTGATCGCGAACGTGACATCTTGATTTTAGCCAATCATTTTATTCAACAAATTTGTACTGAATGGCGAATTCCGAGCAAATCATTCACAGATGCAGCTAAAACATTTCTTTTACAGCAACATTATTCCGGTAATGTTCGTGAACTGCGCAATATTATTGAAAAAGCCATCACGATGTGTGATGAGGATTCTATCGATATTCAACAACTCCAACCTGCGCCACAACGGAGCAGTATTAACAAAATTGAATCCTTTGAGTCTGTCCCGACCAATCATACGGCGATTGAACTTCCAAACAAAGCACCGAATATTCCGAAAGAAGGCTTGGAACAATATTTGGAAAATGTTGAAAAGGAAGTCTTGTTATCTGCGTTAAATCAAACGCATTGGAATCGGACCTTAGCTGCGAAAAAACTCGGCATGACCTTTCGATCTTTACGTTATCGTTTGAAAAAGTTTGGTCTAGATACTGATGATGAATAGAATCTGCTGATATTGATCTCCAATAATAATAAATTTTGTTCATAATCAAAAAAAGCTGAGAATCAAATACTCAGCTTTTTTATGTCATTCACATTCGATCAGCGATGTTTTAATAATTGGTCTGCAACATTATTTAAATAAGTTTCTTCTTTTTGATCCAATGCCCAAGGATATTCCCAATTCGGACGAATCCCCTGCCCATCAATCATATTGCCATTCGGGGTATAATAATGCGAAACAGTCATCTGTAAAGCTGCGCCATTTGGCAACGGAAATAGCTTCTGTACCACACCTTTGCCATAGCTTTTCTCACCTGCCACCCATGCACGTTGATGTTCTTTCATGGCAGCGGTAAATACTTCAGCTGCTGAAGCAGAACGACCATTGATCAAAATACCCAATTTAATATTTGAAAATTCATCACCGGGTAGAGCTTGAAACTGTTGATTGCCTTCGGAACGACTTTTGGTTGAAACAATAATTCCCTGATTTAAAAATAAATCGGCTGTTTCAACGGCTGCAGAAAGTAAGCCACCCGGATTATTACGCAGGTCGAATAAAACCGCCTTGGTTTTTTGAGTGCTATATTCTTCGATTAATCGTTTAATTTCGTTCGCAGTATCTTGTTGAAAAACTTTAACTTTAAGCACCAAAACCTGATTATGCAACATCACAGGTTCAATATCAGCAACATCAAGCTTACGATTTCTGACTACTGTGATTGCAGGGCTTTTCTCATTCAGTTGTAATTGAAAGGTAGAGCCGATCGAACCATGCAACAAATCTTCGACTTGTTCTGCATTTAAATTTTTCAACTCTTGATTTTCAATTTTAAAAATGGTGAATCCATTTTTTAAACCTAATTTAAATGAATCAGCATTGTCTCGTAGATTCTGAATTTTCCACTGATGAATATGGCTATCAAAGCCCAATTCAAAGTCTGCTGTTGCAAGATCACTCTCGGTATATTGCATCAGTTGTTTATATTCTTCAGGGCTTAAATAACGCGAATAACGGTCTAAGCCACCGACCAAGCCTTTAATAGCTTGCAAGAACAGTACATCATCCGGCTTTTCTTGAACATAGTTGTCTTTGACAATGCCATAAATCTGAACAAATTGTTCAATTGATTCAATTGGAACTTCTGCGATGCTTTCTTCAACATCACCATCAAAATCAAGTGCGGCAGCATTTTCGGCTGCCCAAACGGAATGGCTTCCACAAGTTAATAATCCTGTTAATACAACAATATACTTCCAAGCTTGAACCATTCCCGCACCTAAATTTAAATAATGATATTTAGACTTTTAATGTAATTAAATTGCGACCTTGCATTTCTTTCGGTACAGGAAGCTGCATTAAAGTTAAAATTGTTGGAGCAACATCTGCAAGCACGCCATCTTCTGCAATTGTTGCTGATGTCGGACCGACATAAATAAACGGTACAAGTTCTGTGGTATGTTGAGTATGTACCTGACCACTTACATAGTCTTGCATTTGCTCAACATTACCATGATCGGCAGTAATCAACATATGTCCATGTTTTGCCATAACAGCGTCATATAAACGCCCCAAACTTACATCAACTGCTTCAACTGCTTTGACTGCCGCATCAAATACACCTGTATGCCCGACCATATCACCATTTGCATAGTTCACGACCAGAAGATCAAACTCACCTGAGTTAATCGCCTCGACAAGTTTGTCAGTGACTTCAGGTGCGCTCATCTCAGGTTGTAAATCATAAGTCGCGACTTTAGGTGACGGAATTAAAATGCGCTTTTCCCCAGGGTATTCATCTTCACGTCCACCACTAAAGAAGAATGTCACATGGGCATATTTTTCTGTTTCCGCAATACGCAATTGCGTTTTACCTAAAGATGAAAGGTACTCACCAATTGAATTTTTTAATTCTTCTGGCATATAAGCCACAGGCGCATCAATAGTTGCTTGATAGCGAGTCAACATGACAAACTTTGACAGTTGAGGAACCACTTTACGCTCAAAGCCAGCAAAATCTTTTTCTACAAAAGCTTTGGTGATTTCACGGGCACGATCCGCACGGAAGTTCATAAAGACAATGCTATCACCATCTTGAACTTTGGCGATGTCGCCAATACGGGTTGCTTTTACAAACTCATCATTTTCATTTGCTGCATAGGCCTGTTCTAAACCTTCAGTTGCTGAATCAACAACACGCAAAGCTTCACCTTCAGTGATTAAGCGATAGGCTTGCTCTACACGGTCCCAGCGATTATCACGATCCATTGCGAAGTAACGACCAATCATTGTCGCAATACGACCTTGTTGAGGGTACTGTGCGAAGACTGCATCCAATTTTTCCAAAGAAGGTTTTGCACTGCGTGGAGGAGTATCACGACCATCTAGGAAGGCATGTAAATAAACTTTTGCACCACGTTTTAAAGCCAACTCACACATTGCAATAATATGATCTTGATGTGAATGTACACCACCTTCTGACAACAAGCCCATAATATGGACAGCGCCATTTGCCGCTTTGGCTTTTTCTACAGCATCAATCAATACTTCATGTTCAAAAAAAGCACCAGTACGAATGTCTTTGGTAATACGAGTGAAGTCTTGGTATAACACACGACCTGCACCCAAGTTCATATGCCCCACTTCTGAGTTGCCCATTTGCCCATCAGGCAAACCAACGTCTTCACCTGAACCTGAAATTAAACTATGCGGATGCTTTTCTTGCATCATGGTTAGATTTGGCGTCTTGGCTGCTAAAAACGCATTATCTTCGACCGCTTCACGATGACCCACACCATCCATAATCACCAGAACGTGAGGGATTTTGCCAGCAGTTGCATCCGTCATGATTTACACTCTTTTTACTGTTTACAAATTAATCATCATATCTTACCGTTTTTTTACGGCAGACTCTATCCTTAGACAATGGCAATAACTGTTTGCCACAATCTAAAATTCTTATCTCATTCGCTGTAGTTGATTGCTATATACCGATTTCTTATATAACGATTTCTTATCGAGCCCGATACAATAAGTAGCTCCCTATACCAAACATAAATACGATCGGTAAAAAAACAAACCATGCGGGTGATGGAGCATAAATCAGACTGGCATAACCTAAAAAGTCCTGCACATAATAGAATGCCAAGCCCACAAATAAGGCAATCACCAAACGGAATCCCATAGATTGCTGACGCAATGGTCCAAAAATAAATGAACAAGCAATCAAAACCAGTGCCAGCAAGGCAAAAGGTGAACCTACATTTTTCCAGAATGCCAATAAATAGGTTTTCGGTACTTGACTATATTCATGCATATAATCCATAAAACTTAACAACTGACTTGGTGCTAAATCTTCTGGATCAATCGTCACCATATGGACATACTTAGGTTGTAGCGCAAGAGCTAGATTTTGCTGATTTTGATCAACCACTTGTGCTTGACCATTGGCAAGTAAATTGACTTGGGCCGTCTGTTTTAAATTCCATTGCCCTTCTTTTAAAAATTGACCTTCTTCAGAATTGAGCAAAGATTTCATTCGATAATTTTCATCGAAATCCACCACCTGAACTTGTTTCAACGTACCTTGTGAATTGGCATAATCAATATAAATAAACCGTTGTCCTTCGCGTGTCCAATAGCCTTTTACTTCACCCAATGCTGCAACGCTACGGTGACTTTTAATGCTTTTGGCTTGCTCATTGGTATAAGGAATCACAAATTCACTCAAAGCAAAAGAAAGAATCACCAAAAGCATTGCAGAACGCATTACCCATCCAACAATGCGCCATAAGCTAATGCCTGCAGCACGCATGACAATTAACTCACTATTTGATGCCATAGAGCCTAAACCCAAAACGGCACCAATCAAAGCTGCAATAGGAAGGATTTCATAGAGATAACGAGGTGCCCCCCACAAAACATACTGCAATGCATTCCACGCTGTATAATTGTCTTTTAAGCTACTAAGCTCACCTAAATAGGTAAATAAAATTTGCAAAATGGAAAGCACAGCTGTTGCGCCTACCATAGCGAGTACTGTGGTCTTGGTCACATGTTTTGCGACAATTCTACGTGCTAACATTATGATTTCACTCGCTGTATTTGCTTCTTAATCTTCGGTGCCAACTTCTGCTTTCTTGAAAATAAAGCAGCGGCAATCGCATAGAACAAGAGTATTGCAGGATATGCCCAAATCCCAACTTCATCTTTACTGATCCTTGTTCTAATCGCCATCAACGCCACAATCAAACTGGCGAAAATCAATAAGGCTGGGAAGAGTTTAAGATAGCGACCTTGACGCGGGCTGACTTCACACAAAGCCGTTGCTAACATTAAAGCTACAATCATTGAGAATGGCACAAATAACCGCCATCCCAATTCACTTTGTATGACTGGGTCATCTTTATTCTCAAGTAATTTGCCAAAACCGAGTGCTTCAACCTCATCACTTTCAAACTTTGCTTCTTTATTATTCTCTAAACGTAAACGGTAGGTTTGAAATTCAGTTTGACTATATTTCGGTGTACCTGGATAAATTTCATAGCGTCGCCCCAGAACCAAGTCCACAACACTTGCAGTTTCATTCGCCATTTCCACACGGGTCGCTTCTTTCGCCAAAATCATGACATCAGGCTTACCTTCTTTCTCTGCACGCTGATAAAAGAAAATATCTTTAAGATTTTTTCGATCTTCAGACAGAGAACCAGCATAGATGGTATATGCACCCGATGAAATAAATTCTCTGGGTCGAACTAAATCAAAACCAGTTCGTACAGCTTGGGTAGAAACCAATTGCCCATACTGACGAAGTCCCCAAGGTGAAATCCAGATCATTAACGCACTTTGTACAAGCAAATAAACAATGGTTAATGGAATTAATAATCGAGCAACCTGAATACGACTGATTCCACTCCCATTGAGCACGGCCATTTCATGGTCAACATATAAACGACCAAAAACCAACATCAGCCCAATAAAGAAACCCAAAGGAAGGATTAAGGTCAAGAACTCAGGTAAACGAAATCCAATAATACTCAATAGAATACTTGGGTCTACACGCCCCATTGCAGCACGACCAAATTGCTTAATCAATTGCCCACCCATCATGATGAGTGTCAATAATGCAACCACCACTAAGGAGGTCGAAACGACTTGTTTGACAAGGTAGCGTCGAATAATCAAATTAATCTTCCAAATAAGGGTAGTATCATGACGTAGCGCTAGTTTACCCGAAGTTAAAATTATAAAACTAGATTGAAATTCTACCATTTGAAGTGGTTCAATGGTTTAATGATTTGAAATGTACAACAGGCACAAAGACAACATATGAAACTTACGATTAACACGTCATTTTCAGCGTCTACATCTCGCCAGGCGTTATTTATTCTGGTGGATTCTGAAAACTTACAACAGGTTCAAGAAACATATAAAATCAATGACTTAAACGCATTGATTGATAGCATTCAATATAAAGCAAGCTTAAATGAAACTTTACCACTGATCGGAAAGCTAACTCAAGTTGCGCAATGTACCTTAATTGGTTTAGATAAAGCATCTGATGTCAAAGTTGCAAAATTAGCAAAAATCGCACAAACCATTATCAAAGCGTCACAAAAAAAATTCCAACAAGTCAGTATTGATATTTCTGCGCTCCCTTCAGAGTTGCACTATTTATTTGCATTAAGCCTCACTCAAGCCGCTTATGGTTACGATGAGTATAAATCTAAAAAGAATGAATTCAGCTTAGAAAGTATTGAATTTATTGCGACACAATCAGATTTAAATAGCGAAAAACTGCATTTGATCTCTGCTGTGCAAAAGGGTCAAAACTTTACCCGCGACTTGGGCAATTGCCCACCAAATATTTGCTTTCCAGAATATTTAGCAGAACAAGCCCGTGCTTTAGCCGTTGAATTTCCTGATTTGCTAAAAGTAACTGTACTCGAAGAACAGCAATTGGCTGATTTAGGTATGAACGCTTTTCTCGCTGTCAGCAAAGGTTCTGACCGACCTGGACGTGTGATTACACTCGAATATAAGGCAGATATAGACCAAGCACCAATTGTATTGGTTGGTAAAGGTGTTACTTTTGATACAGGCGGTATTTCACTGAAACCAGGCTTAGGCATGGATGAGATGAAATTTGATATGTGTGGTTCAGCATCGGTATTGGGTACTATCCGTGCCCTATGTGAAGCAAAACTACCGATTCATGTGGTCGGTGCAATTGCTGCCGCTGAAAACATGCCATCAGGTCATGCAACCCGCCCTGGCGATATTGTCACCACCATGAGTGGGCAAACTGTTGAAATTTTAAATACTGATGCAGAAGGTCGTTTGGTACTTTGCGATACGTTAACCTATATCAAGCGTTTCAATCCTGCGCTGGTTATTGATATTGCAACATTAACAGGTGCTTGTGTGGTTGCACTAGGTTCTGTTGTCTCAGGCTTATTTACACCTGATGATGAACTCGCAGAAGAAATTACAGCAGCAGGACACGCATCATTTGACCGTGTATGGCGTATGCCAGTTTATGAGGACTATCAAGAGCAACTTGACTCGCCATTTGCGGATATTGCCAATATCGGTGGTCCAAAAGCAGGCGCAGTCACCGCAGCGTGTTTCTTGGAACGCTTTACTCGTGATTACCGTTGGGCGCACTTGGATATTGCAGGTACAGCATGGAACTCTGGCGCAAACAAAGGCGCTACTGGTCGTCCAGTACCATTACTCATGCAATTCATTGCCAATCGTGTAAAAACTAATGGCTAAAATTAGCTTTTACTTGTTTGAAAAAAGCCCTGAACGACAAGTTGAAAGTGCTTGTCGTTTATGTCGTAAAATTCTACGAAATGCAGCTAAAATTTGGCTGCATTGCCCTGATGTGAATATGCAACAACAACTGGATGAATATTTGTGGTCTTTTGATCCCACTAGTTTTTTGGCGCATGGTATTGATCAAGTCGATGCACCGATCTGTATTTCATCCAAACTTCCCGAATCATCTGAATGGATTGTGTTTAATTTTAACAGTCAAGCACTTGAACAAGTGACACAATTTAGTCACATTATAGAAATCATCGAAAATGATGAGTCTGCTAAGCAAGTTGGTCGAGAGAAATACAAAGCCTATCGACACATGGGTACTCAGCCTCAAACCTATAAGTTATAAATTTTAAACATTTTCCCAAGGAGATATGCGGTGACATTAAATGTCGGTCAAGATTTTAAAAAGCGTTGGTTAGACACGCCTGAGGCTGTACGCCAAACTTTTGTAGATGACCTCAATCGCATCTGTGATCTTCTCAGCCCAAAAACGGATGTACAACAGTGGTTAAGCAACGACCAACGTGAAATGCAAGTTGCTCAACTCAAAGTAGAACAAGCTTATGCTGACTTAAAAGCTCAATTGATCGAAGAAGCCCGTGTTCGTAAACAATTAGCACTAGAGAAAGCTTTAGCTGAAAAACGTGCACAACAAGATGCTTATAATTTAGAACTACAAAAAGATGAAACTCAGCAATATGAGCAACAAACACTAAACTTACAAAATTTACGTCAGCAAATTGATCTTGAAATTTCAATTTATAGTGAAAAATATACCAAGAATCCTGATACACCAGCGATCGACTATGCCAATGGTCAATTTGCTGTTGCAGATGCACAGATCACCTCGGAGCTAGAAAGTGTCCGTCTTCGTCTTGAATTAGAAGCTGAAACATTGATTGAACAAGCGGTAGATGCCTTTCGCAGTAAACTTCAAACAGCAGCAAAAGATGAAATAGAATATATTTTAGCAAATTCCAATTTCTCAGCAGAAAAATAGAAAAGCTTATCTATTTTATATCTAAAGCCTTTTTGACTTGTCACGAAAATGCAATATATTTGTCACAAAATAGTCATGCTAGATAGCCTTGATAAATGATCTTGTAACAATTAGGGCAAAATAAATGATGTGATAAATACTATTTTTATATGCTATAGCAAAGTATTTATCACCTTAATCAGGATGAATAAAATGGATCTGCTCAAGCAAATTTCGACCCGAATTGCTCAACTGCGTTCAGGAGAAAAATGGACCCTGTCTATACAAGATTTATTCATTAGTCGTGCAGATTTTCAATCACTGTCGGTATTTCTTTTTCGAGAATCAGAGAAAGGCAGTTTTTCACTCAAAAATACTGATCAAACCAAATCACGATTTGGTCATACATCACTCACCATTATCAAAAATTAATGTGTGCGGTATTAATAAAAAAATGTTAAGCCTTAGTCAAAATCAACTTCATCCTTAGGACTTTTTAATAAAGCATCACCTAGATGAAGCCCTAAGTTATTTAAGCTTTAACGGCAAAGCTTGGCAATAAAAGTTTGATATGATTCAACAATAGATTGATTGTATTGATCAAGAGACATTATATTTTACTGCAGGCGTTTTTAAGCAGATTGACCATATATAATGATAGCACTTTCAAGTTGGTCAAGCTGAATCACATTTAAAAACATTGCTAAGCTTAATTCAAAAAAAAGCTCCATAAAGAAAACGCTCAATAACGTTTTCTTTACTTCAAAAATGACAATATCATCCACAAATAATCTTTGAAATTAACTTAGCTTCAATTCTAAGATGCTCATTTTGATCTGCATCAAGTTCAATTAAATATTTTCCATTGGAATAAAAAATAGTGTCATCTTTTAAAGCGAAGCTCATCACCCCTCGCTTTAATGTCGTCATTTCACCCGTGGGTGACATTTTAACCAACTCCCAAGACTTTGGAATCATGCCAGGGTATTTTTCTCCAGACTTCTGATTACGCTCTAAATTTTGTTGAGCTTTGATCAGATTACCTTCAACAAATAATTCTTCTTCTGACTTTTGTTGAGACTTGGCAGGATTATTCCCTGATGTTGTTTTTAAAGATTCACCTGTATAACGCTGTGTAAAAAAATCTAACCAGCCCACAATTGCCCGAATAATTTTAAATGGTGCAAAAATAATATCTTTTATTGTGGTCACTGGCGAATGATGACTACCATCACGTGAATAAGGTCTTTTAATAAAATATAAATTTCCTAAACTATCCATTTTAGGTTTAAAGAAATCAAATTTCGGGTCCGAAGCAACCGTTTGTAACTCACCTGTCCCCATATCTAAATGGTAGATTTCCTTTGGGCTATAAGCAATTCGATGCTCGCCATAAGCTAGACCACAAGAGTCATAATAAAGTTGCATAGTATCTTGTGGATCAAAACATGGATTTGAGTCCTGACAGTCGCCTTCTGTTAAATACTGTGTCCGATTAGCGTCTAAAGGTAAAATACAAATATGGCGCTCATAACCACTTGAATTGACAGAGAGTGCTAATCGTTTTTTCGCTTCATCATATGCCATGTCCTGAACCACAAAATCATTTTTTCTGAGTATTAAACCCTCTGTTTCTTGCAAGTCATTGAGAGATTTAATATTAATTGATGTTCCTTCTTGTAAGCATGCGGTATAAATCATTTTATGATCCGATGTTAAGACCACATCGGTTGGAAAAATATGATTTAAATCAACTTGATCATCTTGTGAAAAATTTCCCGTAAACTGAGCACCAGTCCCTTTGGTTTTCCACTCTTTACGCTGCTGAATCTCAACTAGATTTTTCTTATATTGGTCAATCGCTTGGCAAGGTACGGTTATACTTTTATTTCCATCCAATAAATATAAATTTTGATTTGATAAATAAAACAATGATGACATAAATATTCCTTTGTTCTACTGATGACGATGTAGTTGACGAGAACGTCACAACAGTATTTTTTCTAATCTTGTTCTTCAGCAATATAGCATAAGATCACAGTCAATCTTATATTTTAGTCTTGGCACACAGCAAATAATTTAAAATCAAATACTTAATAATTTTTTAAACAAATTAGCTATGTGTTGCAAGTTTTCTTGAATGGTATAAGTTCTGATCACGAGTAACGAGAAAAGCAAAGGGAAAGTAAATTATTTTATGTTTGAATGATGTCGTAATGGTGAAATACATTAATTTCCCATTACGACCACAAGTTAAACAACAACTTTTGTTCCTTAAGGTTGCTTCAAATAAGGCCACGCTGCTTTGAGATAAATAAACATCGACCATAACGTCAAAATGACTGCTGTATACAGTAATGCATAAGCTAACATTTCAAGAGGTTGCCAATTTAACAGAAATACCGTGATCGCGATCATTTGAAATGCTGTTTTATATTTACCTACAGTCGATACCGCAACATTGGTACGTGCACCTAATTCAGCCATCCACTCACGTAATGCTGAAACAGTAATTTCTCGGGAAATAATTACAATTGCGGCAAAAGCCATTGCGATCGTAGGTTGCCATTGCACCAATACAATTAAAGCTGCTGCAACCATCAATTTATCTGCAACGGGATCTAAAAAACGCCCAAATGCTGAGGTTTGGTTCAAGGTTCGAGCCAAATAGCCATCAAACCAGTCCGTCACAGCAGCAATCACAAAAATTGCAGTTAAAATAATATGTCGTGTCATGCCACCAGTATGCCCACCTACTCCAATTGCAGGTGGCCAATAGGCGATGATTAAAAAAACTGGAATTAACGCAATCCGAGCAAGCGTCAAGATATTTGGAATATTCAGGATACGACCTGTAGTCATAGACACCGCCAGTGAGTCCCCTATTTACCCAATTTAATGGTAAATAATCATGTAGAGTAAAGCTCTATTTCATTCATACTTTATACGATTCACGTAAAACTGTCGACTAGGCAAATACAGTAACTGTCTGTCTTGCAATCGCAATGAGGCGATTTTGCTCGTCCCATAAGTAGGCATGCTCTGTTGCATAGCCATGTTCAGCAAAGTCTGTGATCACTTGATATTTAAACCAATCATTCAACTGATTGTTCAGTGGATGAACCAAGGTGACATGCCAAGTGAGTGAACTGGCAGGCGCGGGCATTTTAAACATCGGCAAGACTCCAGGTGGCCAAACATCCATCAGCGTCAACAGATCTGCAACATGCATTTCACGATTACTGTGTAGATCAGGGTCAAAACGACAACGCCCAGCAAAATCCGGTTGCTTACTGCCTGTCATGGGATAATTACCCTCGGTCCATCCCAATTGAAAATTCTTTACACATTCAGGAAAAGGTAAATACTTCGGCACAATACTCATTTGATCAAGTGATGGAAAATCAGGCACTTGTGGCTCTTTTGCGACCTGAATTTTTGAATCGCGCTGACTTCCAAAACTGGCAATAAGAATACTTTGCACAGCTTCATTTTGCCAAAGTCGAACCTCAATTGTTGTCACAGACTTGCCTTGACGAAGAATTTCAGCAGTTAATTTAACTTGTACTTCTTCAACTGGACCCACAAATGTAATGCTACAGCTAAGCAGCTTTTTCCCAGTATCAGCAATGGTGGTGATGGCTTTATGAATCAACATACCAGCGACAAGACCGCCAAAAATTGTACGTCCTTGTAACCATCCTTGAGGAATATCAATCCATTGCTTTTGCTCAATCTGCTGAAACAGCGATTCTAATGACATGATCTGTCCAATTTTTTGACCTTTGCTGTACTGTTCCATATTTAAAGCAAGATGAAAATGATCAATGACTCATGCGTCAATGGTCGTTTTGGCAAATGTACCTTATCCCTGATAACAATGTATTACGGATAACAGGGGCAGTTTACTCATGCAAAACTTTATAAATCATACGTGCCATGACATCACCAAGACCCGGAACATTTTTTAAATCATGTTCTGAAGCCTTGAGTACACCTTGAATACCACCAAAATGAGTAAGCAAATCACGGCGGCGTTTTGGTCCTAAACCAGGAATTGCTTCAAGCACTGAACCACCTCGTCGTTTATCACGCTTAGCACGATGTTTGGTGATGGCAAAACGATGTGCTTCATCGCGGACTTGTTGAATCAAATGCAGGGCTTTATGGTCTTCTGGGAGTTGTATTTTTGTACCATCGGTAAAATGTAAGGTTTCTAAACCCGGTTTACGCCCCTCACCTTTAGAGACTCCAACCATAAACGCTTCTAAGCCCAACTCTTGCATCACTTCCATCGCCATATGTAACTGCCCCTTACCCCCATCGATCAGCAATAAATCGGGCAACATGGCTTTTTTATAACGTCGAGTCAATGCTTGACGCATCGCAGCATAATCATCACCACCTGTAATGTCTTCGATCGAGAATTGTCGATAATCGCGCTTACGTGCCCCACCTGCATCGAACACCACACATGAAGCAATCGTTGCCTCACCCATCGTGTGGGAAATATCAAAACATTCAATACTGTCAATTGGGCGACCACACACTTGCTCAAGCTGATAAAAACGCTCATTTAGCTCTAAATGGTTGGCAAGTTTACCTTTGATGGCATGCTGTACATTCATTTCAGCCAACTCCAGCCATTCAGCACGAGTTTCTCGAACATTGTGTTTAATCTGAATTTTCTTTTCGAATTGTTGATGCAATGCTGCTTCTAATTCTTTCCGATCAGAAACCTCAACATTCACAATCAATTCAGCAGGGACTTCATCTGCCACTTGGAAATAGAAATTGGCAATAAAATCTGCCAACATTTGCCCCAGATCATCACCAAGCATATCTGGAAAATAACTTTTTCCACCCAGCATTTTGCCATTACGCACATGCATGATCTGTACACAGGTCACTCCTGCCTGATAGGCAATTGCCAAGATATCAGCCTCGCCTTTCACTTTATAAATGGCTTGTTGTGCCTGAACATCTCTAAGTAAAGCCATACGATCACGATAGAATACTGCTTTTTCAAATTCCAGATTCTCGGCAGCCTGTTCCATTTTTTGAATCAACTCCTGATTCAACTCTTTGGTATCACCATTGAGAAAGCGAATCGAGTTCTGAACGTCTTCATGGTAGGCTTCTGGGCTAATCAGTCCAACACAAGGTGCAGTACAACGTTTGATTTGATATTGTAGACACGGGCGTTTGCGCTGTGAAAAATAGCTATTTTCACACTGACGTACATTAAATAATTTCTGTAAAACGAGCAGGGTATCTCGCGCATTATATGCGCTGGGATAAGGTCCAAAAAACTTACCCACTTGGTGTTTCCCTTTACCTCGTCCTGAGGCAATACGCGGGTAAGGTTTATCTGCGGATACAAAGATATAAACATATGACTTATCATCACGCAGCATAATGTTATATGGTGGACGATGCAGCTTAATTAGATTTTGTTCAAGCAACAATGCTTCTGTTTCAGAACGAACTACCAAGGTTTCAATATTATAGATTCGTGCAACCAATGCTTGAGTTTTGGGATGTTCAATGGTTTTGACAAAATAACTTGATACACGATTTTTTAGATTTTTGGCTTTTCCCACATATAACAATTCACCATCTTTTCCTAGCATTTTATAGACACCAGGTAAGGTGGTCATATGGGCTAAAATCTTTTCAATGTTTGTTCGTGCGTTTTCGTTCACATTAAACCTGTTGTTCCGCTCTACACCTCATAATGTGATGCTTTTAAGCCTATTTTCAAGCATTTTAATTGTATTTAATTCTGAAACTGTTTTTTAAAAATAAGTCTTTAATGCCTTAAAACAGCCAATTTTTAAATTATTGCAGCATTCGTTACCTCGCTCATTCGTTCTTCATCATATAATTTTGTTTGTGGATAAGGGCGATCGACATAGATTGGCGGAGCGGAAAAACAGCCTCTAAACAGCCATTGTTTTGGATCAAAACGTTCCTTTTCAAGTATATACCAGTCTTCACTGGTATAATCTTTATCAGGATAGTAACCAGAATTCACTGTATATTGCGCGATTTGATCCTTTTTACAATGTATTGAAGCACGTGCAGAATCTACTTTATATTCACCCTGACCATCTAGAATATAAACAGGTGAAATATCTTGATCTTGTGAAAGTTCAATTAAAAACTCATGATCTGAGTCGACCTTAATCGCCTTAGCCCAGACACCTGCAATATATACAGGCTGTTGAAAACGTGCTTGCTCAAGCCCTGAAAGCGTTAAATAACGATAACGACCACCATCGTCATGCGCATTATATGCATTGATTAATGTTCCTTGAGGAAATACAAAACCATCATAAACATAATCCACTGGCAATATAAAACGTTTACGTTTTTCTTTATTTTCCATCGATACATTGACCTCATCACTTACTCGTTCTGACAGAAAAAACAGATAGATATTCCAGATATTGAAAACCGCAAAGAATACTAAAAAACATTTTACTTTCAGTGACAAAAAATGCTGATCTGGAACCTTATTGATAAATTTTTGAATGAAATAGTTCAGTCCCAAGACAACCAAGATGATGCATGAAATCCCCCCTAATATTGGGCAGATAAATAATAAAAAGAATTGTAGAAAGCTAAAAGTACCAATGGGGATCATTATTGTTCTCGATGGTTCATGTATAACACTTGAGCCAAGTTTTCTGATGACTACACGAGCGTTGATTCAATCGCTATTTGATAAGTTGTTGTTTCTCTACAGCCTCAATAAAAGCTTGGTGATTTCTTGGAGAAATCAGAACCTGCTTAATTTCACCATCTTTACTATATTCAATTTTCAACCGATCTAAAGATAAAGCAGGTGATGCAATCGAATCATGAGTAGGGGTGATCTTTTGAATGGTTGCCAATGGAATATACCATTTTAAAAATAAGCAAGAAATACTCAATATTCGGTCTTGAATCCTATAGCGAGTATTGAATGCAGGCCACCAAATCACAGCAATCGTGAGAATATAAACTATGGTATGCTCAGGATATTCAACCATTGTTCCTTTGGCATACATCGTAAACAGCAATTGAACCAGTAAACCTGTCATTGCAATTAAGAAACCTAACACCCACCAATCAATTTTAGTATGAAATTTTTGCATCACGTTCTTTATCATTTGTTTTACAAAATAATATTCTAGCTGAAATATGATCATTGAATCATTTATTTATACAATAAAAAAAACGCCCAAAATGGGCGCTTTAAATCAGATTAGCTTTTGAATAAAAGCAATAATCTGCGACATATAAGGACGAATAAAAATCAGGAAGAAAATACCCAACATCAAGAACCATTTTAAAAAATAGTACAATGAGCGATTGGATTTTTTCAGCGCTTTCGCCTTGATACGAATTTGATAAACATAACCAAAAACTTTATTTAAACCGCCAGTTTGGTCGCCTGCTTCGTTTGGAGAGCTGGCAGCCGTCATAACTTTTTTACCAAACCAATGGTTAAAGCGCTCCATTAACTTGGTTTTTAAAGGACGTTCAACATCAGCAAAGAAAATAATACGATTTTGATCCGTGGTATTTTCGGCATAGTGAATATAAGTTTCATCAAAAACCACACTTTCACCATCACGCCAAGAATAACGTTGACCATCTACGTCAATAAAGCAGCGGTCATCATTCGGCGTAATCAATCCCAAATGATAACGCAAAGAACCTGCATAAGGATCACGATGACGAACAAGACGACTATCAGGTGCAAGTTCAGTAAACATTGCTGCCTTGATGGTCGGCAAAGTTTTCAACAAAGCCGTTGTTTTTGGGCAAAGTTCCGCAGCAGATGGATGAGCAGAATCATACCATTTCAGATAAAAACGCTTCCAACCTGTTTTAAAGAACGAGTTAAAACCCAAGTCATCATATGTACTTGAAGCTTTAATTCCACCTTTAGCATATAAAGCTTGCGCTTCATCGCGAATCATTTCCCAGTTTTCATCCAATACTTTTAAATCTTTAAAATATTGCGTGTCGATATACGGCTGATTCGGCACTTTTGAAAACATATACATGAGAAAGTTAATCGGTGCGAGTATCGTTGAATGATCAAAAAATTGACGATAAAACGAATGTCGTACTTTACCGCGATTTTGGATATACAAAGCAGAAATCACAAAAATCGCCAATATGATCCATTTAATCATATAGCACTCTTTTTTAAAAAATCGGGATGTTCTACAGCATTGTGAACATTAGAATTAGATAGCGTAACTTTTATTATATCAAATCTACAAATCAAAAAAACTAAAACCAAGCAATCAACTGTTTTTATTATATTTATTTTAAAAAACTCCAATGTACAATAATTTTTATACATTGAAGTTTGGATTTATTTACTTAATTACGCTTACCTATTAATTTAATTCCAATCAATCAATTTCAATGAACTTAAAGTAGAAGCAGCTGTTGAATTAAAAACCGTACAACCATTTTTTAATCTTTCAATATTCAATTTTGGTATTCTTTCTTTATCTGTCGTGGTTCTACCTAATAGATTTTCCCACTGTCTAATTTCTTTACCGTTGGTCCATTCGATACGACTGTTGTACTCGGCTAAATATGTTTTATTTTGATATTTTACTGCAACAGCATCTTCGTCTCCAATGCCCAGTTCAATTTCATAAATCGTTGTCCAAGGAATCCCTTGCCAATTACCACTTTCGTAGCGATAACTCAAACCTAAAGGTTTGTAATGTTCATTTAAATAATCTACATAGCCAATATTATCTTGATTGAAGTCTTCAAAAGACTGATTAAATTCTTGGTTAGTCTCAAATCTAAAATAATCTTGGTTATTCTTAGTTGAGATAATTCGATAACAATTGCTGCCTTTTGGAAAGTTTTCTTTACCATATGAAGCTAACAATTTTCGTGCTTCTCCATAATTGTTTTCATTGTCAAAGCCTAAGCTACGGTAACTAGGTAAAACCGTATCAAAAATATTTCTGCCAGAAATATCTACTTTTTCGAGCTTAATATCTGTTTTTACATCACCAATTAATGTTGATGTCCATGATGTGGTCGAATTCAATATGACTTTGTTAGTTGCAATATCTCGTGGTGTGTATAGCTTATTTGCTGTAAGAATATATTCATCCAAACTTGTATTTGATTGAAGGTTCTTAAACTGCTTATTAAAAACTTCGTAATACTCCATCGTTAAATTATCTGAGTCATCATTAAGCTCATAGTCGACAAAATAATATCGAGTTCCATTTTCTAAATTGTCTTCGGTTGTTGTAGCGTTTGAGGAATTTGATGAAGAAGAATCTCCACCACCACCACAGCCGACGACAAGAAGACATACAGAAATAGCCATCAGCGTGAGTTTTTTGTTTTGTATAGGCATGATTAGTTCTTTTTTTGTGATAAACGTCGCATAAAATATTATATATATGACAAATATTATTCAATTGTTTTTTAAGAATTTCTAAAAAATTAATTCATATTTAAAACTCAGTTGACCTAAATGACAGAAATAACAAACCTAATTTAATATTTCAGCTCAATCCTTTTGTGAAAGAATGCTCAATAAAATATAAATTAAATTGCTAAAATATAAACACTTACACAAAAACGACTTACATTTCTTAAAATTCAACAGGTTAAATCAATATGATATCCAAAAAAAATTGATGACCCTTGCGTCACGGCTTGATACAACTTGTTAGGTTATTTTTAGATATAGTTATCGTAAGATTATTGAAGTCGAAATGTGTGCGGGAAAAGCATACACACTTCAGAACATCAACTTAGAAGTCCTCCAAAAAAGGAGATCAGGGCATGATCCACGCTGGCAATGCCATTACCGTCCAATTGCTTTCGGACGGAATTGCAGAATTCCGCTTTGACTTACAAGGTGAGTCGGTTAACAAATTCAACCGTGCAACGATTGAAGACTTTAAAGCTGCTATTGAAGCTGTAAAAAATAACAGTGAAGTGAAAGGTTTAATCGTTACTTCTGGTAAATCTACATTCATCGTTGGTGCCGACATCACTGAGTTCGGTGATAACTTTAAGCAAGGCGAAAGTGCGATTGTAGAATGGGCAATGCCTGTTCATCAAATCTTCAATGCGTTTGAAGACTTAGAAATTCCTAAAGTTGCTGCGATCAATGGCATTGCTTTGGGTGGCGGTTTTGAAATGTGTCTGGTATGTGACTACCGTGTCATGTCAACGACTGCAACCGTAGGCTTACCTGAAGTTAAATTGGGAATCATCCCTGGTTTCGGTGGTACAGTTCGTTTAAGCCGTTTGATCGGTATTGATAACGCTGTAGAGTGGATTGCAACGTCTGCAAGCAAACGCCCTGAAGCTGCACTTAAAGACGGTGCTGTAGATGCTGTTGTCGCTGCTGATAAATTACAAGAAGCTGCGATTGATCTTGTCAAGCAAGCGATCTCTGGTCGTTTGGACTGGAAAGCAAAACGTCAAGAAAAATTAGAGCCTGTTAAATTAGACATGCTTGAACAAATGATGGCGTTTAACTCATCTAAAGGTGTGGTACTGGCTAAAGCAAACCCAGCCCAATACCCTGCACCAAAACTTCTTCTTGATTCACTTCAAGCAGGTGTTAGCCAAAAACGTGACGCTGCATTAAAAATTGAAGCTGAAGCATTTGCTAAAGCTGCGATTACACCACAAGCAGGTGCTTTGATTGGCTTATTCATCAACGACCAAGTTGTGAAAAAAGCATCTAAAAAGCATGAAAAAGGTGCTCACCCTGTTAACCAAGCAGCTGTTTTAGGTGCGGGTATTATGGGTGGTGGTATTGCTTACCAAGCGGCGAGCAAAGGCACACCGATCATCATGAAAGACATTGGTAACCCACAACTTGCATTGGGTATGTCTGAAGCGAACAAATTGTTGACTAAACAAGTTGAACGTAAAAAGATGACACCTGCAAAAATGGGTGAAACGCTTGCACGTATCCGCCCAACTTTAAGCTATGACGAGTTTAAAGAAGTCGATATCGTGATTGAAGCGGTGACTGAAAATCCAAAAATCAAAGAAGCTGTATTGAAAGATACTGAAGCGAAAGTGCGTGAAAATACAATCATTGCATCGAACACTTCAACGATTTCTATTACACGTCTTGCTCAAGCCTTGGCTCGTCCTGAAAACTTTGTCGGTATGCACTTCTTTAACCCTGTGCACATGATGCCGTTGGTTGAAGTGATCCGTGGTGAAAAAACTTCTGAAGAAGCAATTGCCACAACTGTAGTACTTGCTCAGAAAATGGGTAAAACACCAATCGTTGTAAACGACTGCCCAGGCTTCCTTGTTAACCGTGTATTGTTCCCTTACTTTGGTGCGTTTGACCTTCTTCTTAAAGATGGTGCTGACTTCCAGCAAGTGGATAAAGTCATGGAAAAATTCGGCTGGCCTATGGGTCCTGCATACCTCATCGACGTTGTAGGGATCGACACAGGTGTTCATGGTGCTGAAGTTATGGCTGAAGGTTTCCCAGACCGTATGAAGCCTAACTACAAAGGTGCAATCGAAATCATGTATGAAAACAAACGTCTTGGTCAAAAGAACGACGTTGGTTTCTATAAATATGAACTCGATCGTAAAGGCAAAAAAGCCAAAACTGTTGATCCAACTGCATATGATCTTGTTGCAACAATGGCAACAACTGAAAAACATGAGTTTGATCCACAAGAAATTATTGACCGTATGATGCTTGCGTTCTGTAACGAAACTGTTCGTTGCTTAGAAGACAACATTGTTGCAACTGCGTCTGAAGCAGATATGGCAATGATCATGGGTGTTGGTTTCCCTCCATTCCGTGGTGGTCCTGCGCGATACATCGACCAAACTGGTGTAGCTGAATATGTAGCACTTTGCGACAAATACGCACACTTAGGTAAAGCTTATGAAGCGCCACAAATGTTGCGTGACATGGCTGCTAACAACAAAAAATTCTACGGTTAAGGAGCAACGTGAATGGCTACTTTAAATCCACGTGACGTTGTCATCGTTGATGGCGTACGTTCTGCAATGGGTAAAACCAAAAACGGTATGTTCCGCAATGTTCGTGCGGACAGCTTATCTGCTGAATTAGTACGTGCTTTAGTTGCTCGTAACCAGTTTGATGTCAATGAAGTTGAAGATCTAATTTGGGGATGTGTGAACCAAACTTTAGAACAAGGTATGAACATTGGTCGTAACATCGTATTGTTGGCTGATTTACCAAAAACTGTTGGTGGTCAAACGGTTAACCGTCTTTGCGGTTCTTCTATGCAATCCATCCATACTGCTGCTGCTCAAATTGCAACAAACCAAGGTGATATCTTCATCGTGGGTGGTGTCGAGCATATGGGGCATGTAGGTATGATGCATGGCATCGACCTTAACCCTGAAGCATCAAAACACTATGCAAAAGCATCTAACATGATGGGTTTAACTGCTGAAATGTTAGGTCGTATGAACGGTATTAGCCGTGATGAACAAGATGCATTTGGTGTTGAATCTCACCGTCGTGCTTGGGCTGCAACACAAGAAGGTCGTTTTAAAAACGAAATCATTGGTGTTGAAGGTCATGATGCCAATGGCTTTAAAGTTCTATGTGACATCGATGAAGTGATTCGTCCAGATGCGAACATTGAAGCATTTAAAGCATTGCGTCCTGTATTTGACCCTAAAGGCGGTACTGTAACTGCTGCGACTTCTTCTGCATTGTCTGACGGCGCGTCTGCAATGTTATTGATGTCTGCTGAACGTGCTCAAGCTTTAGGTCTTAAGCCACGTGCGGTGATTCGCTCTATGGCAATTGCAGGCTGTGATGCTGCGATCATGGGTTATGGTCCTGTTCCTGCAACTCAAAAAGCGCTTAAACGTGCTGGCTTAACGATGGATGATATCCAAACCATCGAGTTAAACGAAGCGTTTGCTGCTCAAGGTCTTTCCGTAATGAAAGGCTTGAACATCTATGACAAGCAAGACAAGATCAACTTGAACGGCGGTGCGATTGCATTGGGTCACCCATTGGGCTGTTCTGGTGCGCGTATCACCACAACATTGTTGAACGTGATGGAGCAACAAGATACACAAATCGGTCTTGCAACCATGTGTATCGGTCTTGGTCAAGGTATCGCGACAATTATCGAACGTGTTTAAATTTTAATTAAAACACCTCGAAAAAAATCCTCGCTTATTGCGGGGATTTTTATCGATTACTTCTAAAGTTTGCTATCAAGTGCCTAATTTTATAATCTGGTAACCCTGAGTGTGGATGAATTTGACTACTAAAGAAGCTATTTCTATTAGTTGATGGGTAATTTGACCATGATATAAAATCTTTAAAATTAGAATCATCTTCATTATTACTTTGTTCAAACAAAAATGATGCCCAACTTTCTAACATCGTGTTAGTTGACAATAGAGTATCTACAGCATAAATGATAATTCCCCCACAACACTCATTTTCTTCGCCTGTAGAGTAATCATCAATCAATTGTTTGAAACCGTGGTGAATCCAAGATAATCCTGTCCAAATTTTGGACTCCCCTAGCCACTTATATGGCTTACCATCAATTTCAACATGTATATCAACATGACCATTTCGATATTTATCATGACAAGCTGAATAAGATAATTGCTTCAAACCATTAACAATTTGAATATTCATATCGTCTTCAAATATTTTCAAATGAGCAGAATCTAGATTCTGATATTTCTGCCTTATGTATTTCCTAGCATCAGATATATCTGAAATAATAGAGTCAATATCCTCATATAAAGTTTCTACAAAACTTTCATAATTCTTAGGTTTTCTACGTTTAATCATCTTAAGAACATGTGAATCAGTTATATCTAAGTCATCTAATGAGAAATCAGCCATCAAGATTCACCGTTCTTTCAAATTGAGGTGAAATTGAAAAAAAAGTTAATACCTGTTTTTTAAAATCTTCTTTTGTTAAGGTAGATCCAGTTAATGGATTAAAATAGTCATTAGCTTCAATAGCCTCAATAAGCTCAAGAATATCTTCTTCATCTTCTAACTCTTCATATCTGCCAAATCTAGGATTAAATATTTCAAACTTTTGATTTAAAACATTTATATCCTCTCTTGTTAAATAAAAAACTGAGTTAATAAAAATATTCTTAGATATAGGCGCATTTATACTATTATATAATTCACTGAAAGTTAAGTGTTTTTTATATTGAGGTCCAACTGAAATATAATCAATTAAGCTTAAACAAGCAGATAGCATTTCAGTTGGAGCAAATTCTAGTTGCTCTTGAATCAAACACTTAATTTGTTCAACATAAACAGAGCGTTCCATAAAATTACCTTAAATTAAGTAATTTATTTATTACGAACTCAATATCCTCATAAGATCTAGAGCCATAAACAAATGTGCTGTACAACAATTGATCACCACTACTTAAGGCATGATAACTACTATTTAATGAAACTTCTATGTCCCTATCGTAATATTTCTTGCTAATTCTATAAGGAGTTATAGTCTCATCTAGTTTTATACCATTAATAGTAGTATTTTTTAAACCATTTACTCCAGATTCATGATATAAATTTTTTCTTATATCAGCATTATTTTTATTCAATTTTTCATGATGTGCAGTGCCTTCGGTAGTTTTAAAATAAATTTCAGTGACCCCACTTCGATCATCAATTTGTTCATCATAAAATGCTTGAATACATGGAAAAAGGTTCAAAATTTTTTCTTCTAAACTATTGCCTAAAACTAAAGTAGCCCCTAGTTGTTTTTTTATAAAATTAGTGAAATTGTTCTGAATAACATTTAATTCATTCTTCGGTAGAATACTAGCTAAATCAATCATAACAATAAATAAATTTCGCTCCAGATCTATAATAATTGAATCGAAGCATGTTATTAAATCAGTTTTCAAGCCATAAATTTGACTAAAATAATCACCCAAATCGTCCTTCAACTCATCAGGATCTATTTCCTCTCTAACAGTCAGTTCTCTAACTTGTAAATATTGATATAAAATCACCGTGTCATCTTCTCTTAAATCTACACGATTTTTTGGAAAGAAAATTTGCTTGTTTGCTTCTGCTTCCTTGTTTACATCAGTTTCGTAACTTTCGAAAATAGTTTTTAGTTGTTTTTCTAAATGATCAAGATTTTCAACATTATGATAAAGAGTAATGAATTTATCATCGTAAAGTAAATGATTAGTAACAGTTTCTCTAATTTTCAAAAAAAGAGTATATAATTTATCAGTATCATATACATCACCAAGCTTACCTGCAAAATCCTCCATTTTCCTAGCACTTAATTTCCTACCTATTTGCTTGAAAATTTTTTGAAATTCTTTAACAGACATAGTTCTTTCTATGGCTAAATCAATCTGTGAAGCTATTTCTTCACGTAAAAAATCTGCTGATGGTAATTCTTGTGGCATAATTAGCTCCTTATATCAAAATGTTCACTCAGATAATACAAAATAATTTATGCAGAGTAATATACGAAACAATTAGTTACGTCATTATTTGTCGTATATCTCATAAGTTTTATTCTCTAAATCTTTCACTAATTTTTAATTAGAGTTTATCAATACAAAAAGCCAATCAACAGATTGGCTTCAACATATATTTAGAACACTGTTATATTGATTATTTAGGCAGACCACTTTGCCACTTATCACCTAACATCAAGTCTAAACGTGCTTTATCAAAATTCAACTGAAACGTTCCATTACGAACAGCTTCCAAAGCTTTATCACGGTTCATACCCATTGAAAGTGGTTCAATCATGGTAAATAAACCTGTAGTCGGGTCAGAAGACTGTAAACCATTTGCAACAGCTAACACATATTCTCTGAGTAATGCTGAAGGAATTTGATTAAAATTAGGTTCAGGCGCTTTAGGCTGAATATCCAATACACCGATATTATCGCCAATACTATAGTTTTGAATTTCGTTCTCTTTTTTAATAACTTGATGTTGCAATGCTCTACGCACAGCTTTGTTTTCTTGATAAGGCGTAACACCTACCGCTTCCTGACGAAGCTCAGAATCTGCCATCACTTTAATTGTCGGCAATGACGCAACTTCTTCCGCCTGTACAGTGGGTAACCAAACAGACAATGCCGTTGCAAGTATAGAAACTTTGATAAAGTTCATACATTTCACCTAAAAAAATAAATCAGATTATCAATACAATAAAATGATTTTTAAATGTTGAATATTGTCTATTAAATAGGCTATAACAATTTAAAGTTGGATTCACTAAAGCTCAGATAAACGGTAACGACGTTTAATTTTCTTATTAAAAAACATATATATTTTCTTACTGAACATTCTAAATAAAAAAGCCATCATTTATATTTTACTGAGAGATGTTGTATTTTTTGGCATCTTTAAGATTTATAAATTTTCATTTTCAAGTGATCAATCAACTAAAATATTCAATAACCTTAGGCTTATAATTTTCATTCATCGACTTTTATAAACGTCTTGGCTTAGTCAAAAAACAGCATTCTAAGCCGATAAATATTATTGGAATATAGATGGTCTGCCTATCTGAGGCGATATGGATAATCATTCAGCAAATATTTGAATTGATTCTTTTCCATGATGTCGTCCAAATTTAGGAAAAATAATTCAATATCTTCTGTATATGGCTCAAGTACTCTTTAATCTAGATCACCGATATTCAATATATTGAAAAGATTTTCAGATCAGTTGTTGCTTCTGTTCAAAGTCCATCATTGCTTCAGCTTGTTTGGTCAGTGTATTGACGATAAACTCAAACAGTACTGTTACAGTCAAGAGGTATATGATGAACCTTGCTAAAGTTGCTGCACTGACTCAAATCAGTCCTCGTATGCTCCGTTATTATGAAGAATTAGGATTAATTCATCCTCTACGAACAGCAAATCATTATCGCTTTTATAGTCAAAAAGATATTGAAGATATTCATAAAATTAAAGTGCTCAACGATGCTGGAATGCATCTAAAAGACATTAAACTTTTACTGCCCTGTTTTGACTTGGGTGAGGAAAAATTTACTTTATGTCCAATTGCCAAATACGCATTAAACATGGAGTTAAAGAATATTTCAGAGAAAATTTCCAAGCTAAAACAATCAGAAGACTTATTAAAATCTTTTCTAATCATGGGAAAGGTTGAGTAAGAATATAATTTTCTAAAACTCACTTTCACTCATTTTATTGCGCTCAGATCATTCGTTATTTGATTGAAATAAACTGATCAATACATCAATGACTGTATTGATCGCATTACTTACACTTTCAATGTTCAAGCACGCTGACCCGTTCTCTTTCTCCAGAATCCAAATCATCCCAAGATTTTCGCTCATCCCAAAACCAATAACCATTTTTATCCTTTGCGACACATCCAACATCAGCGCCACTTTTAAAAGTGGCATAATCAGCATCCTTAAGCTGACCAAAACGTTCTTCGTAAATATGATGGTGATCTTTAGCATAGCAATCGCCTAATAACTTAAAGGTTTTTGGATCTGCATCTTCCAAAATAGAAAAATTACCACCATCAAGCATGTTGAAATAACGATAAACATGACGTTTATCTTGATAAAAGTTGGAAGGGTTTAATCTCTTAAATGTCGAGCTATCAATTGTTCCTGTCAATGAAAGCTCGTTATCCCCACCGAAACCGAAATGTGTATAAAAACGATCGCTAAACATAGACAGACTCTTGCTGGGCTGAACATGTTCAGAGAATAAATGGCTGCAACGATTTGCGTAGGGAAACTTTAATGCCAATTGATGATGAGCATTAACATATAAATTATCCCGTACATGGACCCATTGTTTATTTTCCTGCTCGGCATTCAAGGCTGCTTGCTTCTCTTCGCTAGCACATTTGTCGTACTCAATTTGTTCAGCACAGAGAATGGCTGCTATACCTAAAAACTGTTTCCAGCCATAAACCTTTTTATAACGATCAAAACCAAGAATTGGATCACGATCAATTTGATAGATACCAAAATGATAACGATATAATGCAACACTTTTGCAGTCTTGTTTAACCAAAAATGGCGTCTGATAGACATAACTTATGCCACCAACCAATAGCAGTATAAATATTGCAATAGACATCCATCGTTTTATATTTCTTATTGATCCAATTCTATTTATTGAGTTCACAAAGCTTCTTGTAACACCTCAGCATTCTGTTCCTTTTTCTGATTGATCTGACTATTTAGTTTAAGAACGTCTTGATATAACTGGTTAAACTGTTTGACCTGGGCATCTTCTTTAAACAAAATTTGATTGCCTTGTTTCTGCCATTGATATTTTTTCAGCATGTCAAACATGGTCTCAGCTTTTCCTAAAATTTGTAATTCATTTAAAATCAACGCATTTTCAGGATCAAGTTGTGCACTTTGTTCAAGTTTATCTTGTAAAGGTTTTTTCAAATCTTTACGTAAAGTAGATTTTTTTAATTCAGCAAGCGCCTCGTTTTTATTTTTCATATTGTTTTGTTGATATTGTTGCATGGCTTGACGCACAGTTCCTAGCATCTGAGTGGTTTCAAGATAATTTTGCTTACGGTCTGCATCCAAACGATTTACATCTAAAAAATGGTCCCACTTAGCCGCTGCAAGCTGATTTAAATAAGCATTTCGTGTATCAATATTCTTGATCCAATATTTAAGCAAGAACTCTGACAAAATTTTATAGTCACCTTTTAATCGAGCATCGTGAATATCAATATTGACAGGCTTAGCGCGATCTTGTGCTTGCTCTGAAAGTTGGCGCATCTTGTCGGTCATGACCATATCGAATGCTTGTCGATTTGCTTCTTCATTTTTGATTGAAGTATGGTCGTAGTAGAAAAATCCAATAATTGCCAGAAAAATGATACCGAACACGATCAAAATTCGACGCATACCAGTCTCCAAACCATGTTATAGATATCTTAGAATATCCTAAGCAACTCATTTCTGTATATTATTTCTACAAAATTATGATAAATAACGTAGTCTACTTTTGATGATCAAAATTTGACTTTAAATTTTCCTTACTGGACCCCATCATAAGCAGTAATTAGATTGTAGAGATTTCCTATGCGCGTAGATATTTGGTCAGATGTAGTTTGCCCATTCTGTTATATCGGTAAAAAACGTTTAGAAGCAGCGGCAGAACAAGCAGGTATCGAACTTGAAGTCCATTGGCATAGTTTTGAACTTGATCCAGATGCGCCACCACGCCAAGAAATTTCAAACTCAGAACGTCTTGCGCAAAAATATGGTCGTACTATTGCAGAAGTTGAAGACATGCAACGTAATATTGCAACCATGGCACTCGAGGAAGGCATTCAATTTAATTGGGAAAATGCCAACTCAGGCAATACATTTAACGCCCATCGCATCATCCATCTTGCACAAAGCAAAGGACTTGGTTCAGAAGCGGAAGAAGCATTTTTCTATAGTTATATGACACAAGGCTTACCGATCGGTGAACGTGAAACCATTGAAGATGTAGCATCACGTATAGGTTTGAACCCTGTAGAAGTCGATGATGTATTGGACTCTGAAGAATATGCCGACTTTGTAAAATTTGACGAGCAAGTTGCCCATGAGCAATTGAAAGTCACAGGTGTACCATTCTTTGTATTTGATCAACGTGTTGCTCTTGCAGGTGCTCAACCTCGTGAAGTATTTGTTCAGGTCTTACAAAAAGCACTGGAAACTGCAAGTGATGAAGATGTTGAACAACAAGATGCTCCTGTCTGCAATGATGACGCTTGTGATGTACCGAATAAATAAATAGCAATATTGAAGAACTCTTCAAATGGAGTTCTTCAATATATTTAGATCAAAGTTGAATATTCATTATTTGAAAAGTAAAATAAGTTAGTATCTAAGAGCACAATATTATCAAACATTTCGATTACTTATTTTGAATTGACTTTTTAGATATATTTACGTGTCATTTTTGCAATACAGCGTTGCAAAAAAGCAACTATTCAGACTTTTTTTCTTAGATTATGATCAGCACATATTTTTCGTTTCCACGAAATTCTTGCGCTGTAGTTTCTTATTTTTTCTTATTTTATAAGACAGAAGAGCCTCCCTTTGGGAGGCTTTTTTGTATATCACCAGATAAAATATCACTTGAGGATAAAAACAAAGTTATCCACAATCCTGAATAATTTTTAGGCATTGAAGTGATTTTTCCTACTTTAAAATATATTCAAAATAAATCCTTCATTTTTAATTAATAATCAGTTTTACTGATGAAATGTACTTTTTGCATGGTTCTGCCCTTTGATTTATACACTTCATTTATCAATACTTTATGTTTTTTGTACCTATTCTCAGTATTGAATTGAAATTTACTGTTTTTTTCAGGCATAGTGATGTTGAAAATTAAAAACTGAATGACTCAACGTTTAAGAAAGTATGCATATGAAGAAAATTCCATCGTTAATTTTCTCAAAATTACCTTATGCCTTATTATTAGGTGGTCTTTTGGGGAATTCTGCTTTTGCAGAGCTAAATCATAGTCTCGATGCCAATGTCGATGCAAAGAAAGCTGACTCAAGCAAATCATTATCTTCGATTGAGGCAGAGGAAAAAGGCTTACTCAACTATATTCCAAAAATCGTTGACTCAACACCAACGATTTTTCCTGAACAATCTGATCAAGTCATTGTGCCTCCAACACAAGCCACAGAAGACCAGACATGGGCGGATAAAAAGCAGAAAAAACTCAGCGATTGGGTAGATCGTACAGCCAATAAAATGGATGGATGGTTTGGAGAAACTGACCCAACTCGCCCTGCAACTGCAACATTACGTATTCTGGTTGATAATCAGTGGAATAAGCATGATGGCTATGATGTAAATCCACGTATCCGAGGTAAGATTAAACTCCCTACCTTAGAAAATCGTTTAAGTGTGGTTTTTGGTGATGATTCATTAGATGATGAAATTGCCAACAATATTGCGATTTCAAATAATCATTCGGATGGTGATCCAAACAAAAGAATCGATGGTAAACAAATCAGAGATGATAATAGTTCGATTGCACTCCGTTGGTCACAACTGTCAAAACGTTTGCCCTTTGATTTAGATGCAGACTTAGGTATCCGTTCAGGTGATGATGTTTATGCGCGCTTAAAAGCACAAAGAGACTGGTCTTTGGGAAATGATTTTACCTTCCACGCTGAACAGATTTATCGTTATGGGATCGACAGTGAGAACTACCTAAGAACCAACTTAGAATTGACTCACGCACGACCAAATCAGCCGTTTATTTCCAACCAATTTTATCTGACCTATGCCGATGAACAAGACGATGATCTAACTTGGGATAACCGCACCTATCGTCAACATCAATTCTTTAAAAACAATCGTTTTAACTACGGTATTTATACTGGAGGTTATTATAATAATAATGACCTTAAACTGAACAGTTGGGGACCGTTTATCTCTTGGCGACAACCTGTTTGGCGTGAATGGTTCTATGTCCAAGGTGATTTAAATTATTTTAATGACCGTCGCGAAGACCGTAGCCACTTTCCAAGTGCCTTGGTTCGTTTAGAAGCGTTATTTTAAGCATTAGATGAATATTTAAACGCAACTGTGGATAAGTTCTTACTTATCCACTTCGCTTGAGACAAGTCTGTTGATCCGCACTAGCGTATGGCTTCTATAGTATAAAGTTCTAATTTAAAACTATATAAAGTTTCAATTGAATTCGGCATCGACATCGTTTCATAAGTCATACGTCCAATCGCTCGGACTTCTTTTCCCACTAAATCATCATCTATTTTAAGACTTGGATGCACAGCTATTGGAAATGAACCACCACGTTGACCATCCGAGCTCGCCAATTCATAGTTTTTCCCACTTTTTTTTAATATTCCCAATACAGAAGTTTCAGTGCCTTGTCTTAGAAACATCGCATTGTGTACAGATAAATCTGTAGTATTGGCACGGCGTTTTTCAACAGCAGGAAGTTCATATGCGGATACTGAGGTTATCAGGGTAGAGCTCAAGACTAAACCGCTGATCAATTGAATTCTTTTAAGTTTGATCATTTTATATTTTTCAACAAAAAGCCTATCTTAAAGATAGGCTTTCTGAAAAACAACAACGATTTATTTCAATAATAAATTATTGATACGTTTTACATACTCAGCAGGATCATCTGGTAAACCGCCTTCTGCGATTACCGCTTGATCGAAAATCACATTGGCTAGATCATCAAACTGCGCAGAACCATCCAATTTTTTCACCAAAGGATGTTCTGGGTTAATTTCCAAAATTGGTTTAGATTCTGGGACAGCCTGCCCTGCTTGCTTCAACATACGAATCAATTGTGGAGAAAGCTCACCTTCGCTAGTGACTAAACATGCAGGTGAATCGACTAAACGAGTCGTTACACGCACTTCTTTAGTTTTGGCTTTTAAAGAATCTGATAGTTTCTCAACCACGGGCTTGAATTGCTCAGCCGCGGCTTCAAGTGCCTTTTTCTCTTCAGCATCTTGTAAGTCACCGAGATCAACAGCTCCTTTTGCGACATTCTGCATCGGTGTGCCATCAAACTCATGTACAAATTCCATTGCCCATTCATCAACACGATCTGCCATCAATAGCACTTCAATGTCTTTTTTACGGAACAATTCTAATTGTGGTGAGTTTTTAGCAGCAGCAAGGCTATCCGCAGTCACATAATAAATCGCCTTTTGCCCTTCTTTCATACGTGCTTTATATGCTTCCAATGAAGTTGAAACATCATCATTGGTCGATGTAGAGAAGCGTAAAAGTTTAAGAATTCTTTCACGATTACCAAAGTCTTCACCCAGACCTTCTTTGATCACTGAGCCAAATTCAGCATAGAAAGTTTTGAACTTTTCTTGATCTGCTTCATCTTCAGATTTCGCCAAAGCATCTAATGTGGTTAAAACACGGCGTGTATTACCTTCACGAATGGTTTTCACATCACGACTTTCTTGTAGAAGTTCACGACTGACATTTAATGGAAGATCTGCACTATCTACAACACCTTGCACAAAACGGAGATAGTTTGGAATCAAATTATCTGCATCATCCATAATAAACACGCGTTTTACATACAATTTAATGCCAGCTTTCGCTTCACGTGTGAAAATATTGCTTGGTGCTTTGCTTGGAATATAAAGTAGTTGGGTATACTCCGTACTTCCTTCAACACGATTGTGTGCCCATGCAAGTGGTGCTTCGAAATCATGTGTCAGGTTCTTATAAAACTCAACATACTGCTCTTCTGTGATGTCGCCTTTACTGCGTGTCCACAATGCGCTTGCAGAGTTAATGGCTTCCCATTCATCCGTTTTAACGTATTGACCAGGCTTTTTCTCTTCGCCTTCAACCGCTTCTTCTTCCTGCCATACCTCTTTCTGCATTTCGATTGGCAAACTGATATGATCAGAATATTTATTGATAATTTGTTTTACTTTATAGGTTTCTAAATAGTCCAGAGCATCATCACGTAAATGCAAGATGATATCTGTTCCACGTGAAGCCTTATCAATTTGAGCGACTTCAAAATCACCCGTTCCACCACTGATCCAACGGACACCTTCAGATGCATCCAGACCCGCACGGCGAGATTCAACTGTGATTTTGTCTGCAACAATAAAGCCTGAATAAAAACCAACACCGAATTGACCAATCAACTGTGCATCGGCTTTTTGATCACCAGACAGCTTAGACATAAAGTCTTTGGTTCCAGACTTGGCAATCGTACCCAAGTTATCGATGGCTTCTTGTTGGCTTAAACCAATCCCATTGTCTGAAATCGTAATGGTTTTCGCATCTTTGTCTAGACTGACACGTACGTGTAGGTTCGGATCATTTTCATAAAATTCTGGATGATTAATTCCTTCAAAACGCAATTTATCACATGCATCTGAGGCATTAGAAATCAATTCACGCAGGAAAATTTCAGGATTTGAATACAGTGAATGCGTCACTAAATGTAAAAGCTGAGCCACTTCTGCTTGGAAGCTGTGCTTTTTTGAATTTTGTTGTACGTTCTGTTCGCTCATAAAATCACTCCGTAAATTCATAACGCTTTTTTATCGAATGCTGTATGAAATGGAGTGGTTTAAGCATATTTCAATAGTAAAACCAAATTTTTTTTAAAATGGACCCTGTTCATAGACTCGATTCATATAAGTCTCAAGTTTTTGTTGTCGCATTTGATATGCATCAGTCAAACAACGCACATTATCCTGACATTGATTACGCAGTTGTAACCATTTCACTTGTTGGTCTTGAATGACTCCACGTGTTCCCATAGGAACTAATTTTCGGATAATGTTGTAGGTTGTCGCCATTTTAACATCTGCATCATTTAGACTGCGTTGTTCGCAGATACGATGCTCTGTTTTGGTTTGGGCGTGATCACAGTTAAAACTGGCTGCATGAGTAATTGAAATGCCGCTGCTAAGTAAAAATATTATTGGAATTCGTAATTTCATATTCATTCAAAAAATAAAGTGATGAGTTTTAGATTAAATTGATTTTGTACATTGTTATATAGTCAAAAATGACTATTTTTTATGGTTTCTTGTTTCAAACAAAAAATGATCGGTTTAAAAATAAAAAGCTCGGTATGTACCGAGCTTTTTAATGTATCTACTTAGAATCTATAGCTATAACCTAAAGTGTAGATTACTGGATCAATATCTAAGTCAAATTTTGCAGCAGTTGCGCCACCCGCAGTCACTTTCACTTCTGGGCTAAGTTGCGCATAACGTGCATCAAAGAAAACACCCCAGTTTTTCGCATCGGCTGGTTGGAAATTAAAACCAATTTGACCAGCAAAACCAAAGTCATCTTTCACTTTTACTTTCGTGCCAGTTAATGCGCCAGTTGATTCTTCATCCCACGCAACAAATGCTGTACCACCTACACCAATGTATGGTGTAAAACGTGTTGAGTTTTTAAAGTTATATTTAAAAGTAACAGTTGGTGGTAAATGTTTAAGTTTAACTGCTTTTTCACCATCCAAATTTACATCATGGCTGATCGGTGCAGCTAACAAAAGCTCAGCTGAAAATGGTGTTTCACCAAAGAAATATTCTACAGATGGTGTAAAAGCATATTCATGATCAGCTTTCACAGTACCAACACCTGCAACATTGGTGTCTTGAGTAGGTGAAATCACCGAACCACCAACTTTGACTTGCCAGTCTGCAAATGAAGCAGAAGAAATTCCCATTAATGTAATAAGAGCAAGTTGCTTTAACATTATAAATACCCCGCGTTGTTATTAATTAACATTAAACATAGGTATTAATTATTTTGCAACATCTATTTAAACACAAAAATAATCTTTATTTTTAAGTAATTGTTATATAGATAAATTTATTTTAATCATATTAAAATAGTTGGTTTTAAAAACCGACCAAATTAATCAAGATTATTGAGCATTTTTTCACAAAATAATCAGTTTATTATTATAAATTAGTAATGCATACAAAATACATGTTATATTTAAAATTTATTGAAAGATAAGAACCATTCTACTTTTTTGCATTGGTTAAAAATCAAACTTTGAATCATAAAATACTTATAAGTAAAAAAAAAGCTGTTTAGATTGCATCATAAACAGCCTCAAATATTCGCTATAACAATCTATAAAACCATAGCTGCAATCCAGCCAAAGACCAATAAAGGAATATTAAAATGGATAAATGTAGGTACAACAGTATCCCAAATATGATCATGCTGCCCATCCACTCCTAAACCTGCTGTAGGTCCGAGTGTAGAGTCTGAGGCAGGAGAACCCGCATCACCAAGCGCTGCCGCAGTACCGATGAGTGCGACCGTTGCCAGTGGCGAAAAACCAAATTGCACACACAATGGCACATAAATCACTGCAAGCACAGGAACGCTTGAGAAAGATGAACCGATTCCAATTGTCACAAATAAACCAATGAACAGCATTAAAAATGCCGCCAAAGCTTTATTATCACCGATCAGATGTACCACACCATTGACCAAATGATTGATATCTCCTGTATGCGTCATAACTGAGGCAAATCCAGCAGCAGAAATCATGATAAAACCGACCAATGCCATCATGCGCATACCTTGCACAAAAACATCATCCGCTTCTTGCCATTTAAAAATTCCTGCCGCAGACAATACAGCAAAACCAACCAATCCCCCAAGAATCATTGAACCAGAATACAGTTGCGAGATCAGCGTTAAAACGATTGCCAACAAAGCCATTAAAATGGTTTTCGTTGCAATTACAGGGGCTTGTTTGGCTTGCTGTTCTAAAGCAATACCATCTGCTTTGAGTTCTTCCACATTGACTGCACGAAGCGGTTTGTCTAAATCAATGGTGGTGATGGGTGCAACATCACGATCAACATATAGACGAGGTTTACGGTAACTGATAAATACTGCAACCAAAGTGCCGATCACCATGCCAAGCACAGGAATTGCCATCCCGATAGGCATCATGCTTCGTTCTACATGAAGTTGATATGCTGCTCCGATTTTATTGATGTTACCCATCAAAATTTGCTCTAAGAAAATCGCACCAAAACCAACAGGAAGGAAAATGTAAGTTCCAACTAACCCTAATGTCAGGACACATGCTGCCGCACGGCGATCAAGTTTTAAATGGTTCATTACTTTTAATAATGGTGGAACCAGTACTGGAATAAAAGCAATATGGACAGGAATCAAGTTTTGCGAACAAATAGCGGCAATCAACAAAATTCCCAACAGTAAAAATTTTACTTTTGTTGCTTGTTTTTGAGTCGCTTCCATCCCCAACAGACCAATTAACTTGTGTGCCAATAAATCAGGTAATCCTGACTTGGACAATGCCAAAGCAAAAGCACCTAATACAGCGTATGCCAATGCCACTTCAGCACCATCACCCAAGCCCGCATTAAATGCTTGAACAGTGTCAGCTAAGCTTAAACCTGCGACCAAACCACCTATAATTGCTGAAATGACCAATGTTAAAACAACAGAAACTCGTGCCAGTGATAAAATAAACATCACGGCAATCGCAATAACGACAGCATTCATAGAGAAATTTACGAAAATTTGAAAGGCGATATTTTATCAGATTCATATCAGTGAAGCTGTAAATTCATCCAATTGATGGCGAAATAACGAGGTAACCAGTATTGATCACCTCGATTCAGGGTATCAGCTTTTAATTATTTTTCAGTGCAAATTCTTGAATATATTGTGCAATTTCTTGAGATCGACTCAGTACCGCCCAGTGATTTGCATTAACCTCAACACGTTCAAATTCAGTCGCCCACTTTGGCACTTCATCAATCAACGCGGGACTGACAAATTTATCTTTTAAAAGAACCACTGCTTGCACAGGGCAGATCGCAAAACGCTGACGTGGACGCGCTAAACGTGGTAAAAAATTAGCGCGATATAACCCAATACCATGTTCACCATCTTTCGCAATATTTGAGTTTAAAGGTAGATCCTTTGTCTTCTCCAATTGCGCTAAAATTGCACCCCAACGCTGTGGACTGAAAAAATGCCAGACGGTAGGTGCAATAATAGGAAGTTGAAAAGCAACAATGTACCAAGATTTCAATAATTGTTTAAAAAATTTAGGTTTTTCATGTAAAAACTGCTCACGCATCCAAAATGCGGCATGATCTAAACATGGTCCCGACATGGTGGTATAAGACAAAATACGATTTTTAAATTTTGTTTCAGTAACCGACTCCCAAGATTGAATTGACCCCCAGTCATGGGCAGCTAAATGAAACTGACGTTCGGGCAGTAATTCATTGACCACACATTCCAAATCTAGCGATAACCGCGGTAAAGCATAATCACGGATACGTTTTGGAATAGAGGATTGCCCTGCGCCACGAACATCATAGGTCACAATATAAAATTGTGAAATCAATTGCTCTATAATCGGTTCCCAAACTTCCTGATTATCAGGATAACCATGCACCAAGACCAACGCGGGGTTTTCAGCATTCCCCCATGTTTTTGCATAAAGTTTTTGCTTATCCTGCGTCGAGATCCAATAAGTTTGCGCTTGCATTGAGTCACCTTTTATTGTTTTCACCATTGGCTATGATTTCGCTCTAGAGGGCATTTCGATCAATGCCACTTTGCCTTGAGTTCTTTATTATGGTTGAAAAATAGATAACTAGAATTGACCATGAATGCGCTAATCAAGAAACTACAGACAATTCCATTTGTATCTAGATTTATGTTGAATCATTTTTCTCCATACAAAGGTGCAGGAATTGAAATCGAAAAAATTGATCTGAAAAACTATCATATTCGGGTCAAAATGCCACTGACACGCAACAATCAAAACATTGTTGGGGTTCACTTTGGTGGCAGTTTATATTCGATGGTCGACCCATTTTATATGCTTCTTTTGATGCATCACCTTGGTCCTAAATACATGGTGTGGGACAAAGCTGCGAGCATTAATTTTCTATCACCCGGACGCAGTACGGTTTATGCCGATATTCGATTGGATGCTGCTGAAATCGAACATGTTAAAGATCTGGCACAGAACTATAAGCCTGTGTATCGTAACTACACATTAAATATTTTTGATGATTCAGGGTTACGAATTGCTGAAGTACAAAAAACCGTTTATATCCGTCGTAAGAATCCACATCCGTTAAAACGTTAATGACTTTAGTGCATGATCTTCAATATCGTTTAAACATGCTTAATGGTCTACTAAATAAGTTAAATATAAACGATAGAAATAAAAAAACGCTATGCTGAATCAATACACCATAGCGTTTTTATCGTTCATTGAGTGAGTTATTTGTTTTGCTCAATGGCTGCACCTGCGCCACCACCGATTGCACCACCAATTGCAGCACCAGCATCACCACCTAGAATACCTTTACCAATCACTGAACCAATACCTGCACCAACACCACTATAAGTTGCGTTGCGATTTGAACCATTACTTGCCTTGCTTCCTACAGCCGCGCCACCACCAGCACCGACAGCCGCACCAATACCATTACCTGCATGATTACCTAAGCCACCACCAACAGCACCACCAAGCGCTGCGGAACCGATACGCTTATCATTTGCAGACATGTTTTCACAACCTGTCAGCATCACGATAGGTAAAGCCACACACATTATGGTCATTATTTGCTTTTTCATGCTCTTATTCCTTCTGTTATTACAAAAAGTCAATCAAACAGCTCTTCCACTTGAAATTATCTCATGGAAAGTAAAGATAAATTCGTGAGGAAATGATTGCTTTATTGCATCCATTTGTAACTTTGTTTAACACTCGGCAATGACTTAAGCTTTGATCCAATCGCTACACATGGTGCATTCATGGAAGGTAAATTGCTTATTTTACGGATAAAAGCATGAACTCGTTATCAAGCTCCTATAAACTATAGCTAAGACTGGAGCTTATCATGTCACAAACTTCCACTTTAAAACGGGGACTCAATACCCGCCACATCCGTTTCCTTGCTTTAGGTTCTGCTATTGGCACAGGTTTATTCTACGGTTCAGCCTCAGCTATACAGCAAGCAGGTCCATCTGTACTACTGGCTTATATGATTGCAGGCATTGCAATTTATATTGTGATGCGTGCACTAGGTGAAATGGCTGTCCATAATCCTGTTTCAGATTCTTTTAGTCATTACGCTTCTGAATATATCAGTCCATTTGCAGGTTTTACCACAGGTTGGACCTATGTCTTTGAGATGGTCATTGTTGCGATCGCCGATGTCACTGCCTTTGGAATTTACATGGGGTTTTGGTTTCCCGATGTTGCACGTTGGGTTTGGATTCTGTCTCTAATTTTCTTTTTGGGTGCGATTAACCTGATCCATGTCAAAGTCTATGGTGAATTGGAATTTTGGTTATCCATCGTTAAGGTCACTGCCATTATTGCCATGATTTTGGGTGGTTTTGGCATCATGCTCTACGGTTTACATATTCCACATACTGAATTTAGTTCAGGTATATCGAACCTTTGGACACATGGCGGTTTCTTTCCCAATGGTATTGCTGGTTTTATTGCCTGCTTTTCTGTAGTTGTTTTTGCATTTGGTGGTATAGAAATCATTGGTGTGACTGCTGGAGAAACCAAAGATCCTAAAGTGGCAATACCTCAAGCCATCAATGCTGTTCCTTTTCGCATCATCCTATTCTATGTATTGACTATTTTTGTACTGATGTCGATTTTTCCTTGGAATCAAATCGGTTCTCATGGCAGTCCATTTGTGCAAATATTTGAAAGCCTAGGGATCAAATCAGCGGCTGCCGTTCTAAACATTGTGGTGATTACTGCTGCTGTTTCTGCAATTAACAGTGATGTTTTTGGTGCTGGGCGAATGATGTATGGCATGGCAATTAAAGGCAAAGCGCCAGCAAGTTTTGCCAAAACATCAAGAAATGGCGTACCGTTTATGACCGTAATCGTCATGGCAAGCGTGCTTTTGGTTGGGGTGCTCTTAAATTACCTGATTCCTGAAAATGTTTTTGAAATCATTGCCTCGATTGCAACATTTGCAACTGTTTATGTGTGGTTAATGATTTTATTAGCCCAGTTTGGTATGCGGAAAAAACTCAGTGCTGAAGAAATTAAAAAGCTCGATTTCCCTGTAGTTGGATGGCCTGTTGCACCGATTTTAGCCACAGCATTTATGGTCTTTGTCATTGCTATGATTGGTTATTTTCCAGCCTCACGTCCTGCACTTTATGTTGGTGCGATTTGGCTTGCCTTATTGGCTGTTGCTTATCAACTCTGGGTGAAACCACGATCTTCATAAATAAAAATTTGGATTTCACTGAACTTAAAACCGCTGAATTCCAGCGGTTTTTTTGCTCCCTTAGTTCTGCGATTTATTAAAATTTATCATTACGACTTGTACATTAATCGTTGTTTGATATTGATGATGATTGCAAATAGAACACCTATAATCCCTGTCAGTGCTAAAAGGAGAATGCCAAAGTAAAACAGTTCAGCCAAAATAATTCCCAATTTGTATTCATACAAAACTCGAAATAAATAACTGTTTTTAACACGGATAGACACCAATGAAGGATTTAAATGCCATAGGCTCAGTATCGTTGCAAAGCCAATGCAAAATGAGAAACAAGCAAAAATGATCACCGCATCTAAAGGTTTAAACTGATTGAGTTTAGGTTGCTCAACTTTCTCGTCTTTATCTATCGCATAAATAATCAGTAACGCCCACAGTGGACACAGCAAGCTCAGGTAGGTCTTAACAAACAGGCTAAATTGTTCTAACTCACCTGTGGTGGTACTTTGAATTTTTAAAAATTGATTGATCCATTGCATCATATCAATTTGCCAACCATGTTCCAATGCAGGTGCAGGCAGCAACATCATGAACAATAATGGACAAATCGTCATCAAAGTTAAGGTCTTCACTACAGTATTTATTTTCATTCTAGATTGATTTTAATTTCCATTTTTTGATTATATAAAAAAAGACGCCCTGAGGCGTCTTCTTCATTTCAAAAGCTGTTTAACTTAGAAAGAATCTTCGTTTAAAGCCTGAGAGAATGCTTGATCAACTTCGGAGAAGTCATTTACAAGCTCATGCTCAGCAGCTTCTGCTTCTTGACGACGACGTTCTAAGTGGTATGCAAGACCAGTACCTGCTGGAATCAAGCGACCTACAACAACGTTTTCTTTCAAGCCACGTAAATCATCTTCTTTACCTGTTACAGCCGCTTCAGTTAACACACGTGTGGTTTCCTGGAACGATGCAGCAGAGATGAACGAATCAGTAGAAAGCGATGCTTTGGTAATACCCATCAATTGACGTTCATACTTCGCAGGGA
Source organism: Acinetobacter sp. B-6 (assembly GCF_056930735.1). Taxonomy (NCBI): domain Bacteria; kingdom Pseudomonadati; phylum Pseudomonadota; class Gammaproteobacteria; order Moraxellales; family Moraxellaceae; genus Acinetobacter; species Acinetobacter sp. B-6. The sequence goes on from NZ_JBXPBY010000004.1 coordinate 277,829, forward strand.
ACTTGTTCTGAGCCAATACCGCTTGGTTTTCGCCCACAACGCGGATGTAATCCACTTGTTCGCCTTTGATGAAGCTTGTATCGCCGCCATCAGTAATGTCAACTTTACGCAACATTTGGCGCACGATCACTTCGATATGCTTATCGTTGATTTTTACACCTTGTAAGCGGTAAACGTCTTGAACTTCGTTCACGATGTAGTTGGTTAATGCAACTTCACCTTTCAAACGTAAGATGTCATGTGGGTTCTGTGGACCATCAGAAATGGTTTCACCACGGTTCACATGCTCACCTTCAAACACGTTAATGGTACGCCATTTAGGAATCAACTCTTCATAAATTTCAGAGCCATCATCTGGTGTAATCACTAAGCGGTTCTTACCTTTGGTTTCTTTACCAAAGCTTACAACACCTGAAATTTCAGCAAGGATTGCGTGCTCTTTCGGCTTACGCGCTTCGAACAAGTCAGCTACACGTGGCAGACCACCGGTAATATCACGAGTACGTGAAGTTTCTTGTGGTACACGACCAATGACATCACCCACACCAATCGTTTCGCCATCACGAACAGTCACGATTGTATTTTGTGGCAAGAAGTAGAACTGTTCGCCGCCATCGGTTGTATCCAACACGATTGCAGGACGTAAATCTTTACCAGAAGCAGGACGAGCTGTTACAGGTAAGATTTCAACAGTCGTCATACCTGTTGCATCATCAGTTTTCGATGTTGCAGTTACACCATCAGCAATTTGACTGAAACGTGCTTTACCAGCAACTTCTGTTACCAATGGATGTGTATGCGGATCCCAAGTTGCAACAATACCGCCGCCTTCTACAGGTTGACCATCTTTGATCAAGATCGACGCACCGTATGGAAGTTTATAACGTTCACGCTCACGACCTAAGTCATCCGCAATACCGATTTCACCTGAACGTGAAACAGATACCAAATGACCTTTGGCATGTTGAACAGTTTTAACGTTATGGAAACGAACTGTACCTTTGTTACGTACTTGAACACTGTTTGCAGCAGAAGTTCGGCTTGCAGCACCACCCACGTGGAATGTACGCATGGTTAACTGTGTACCAGGTTCACCAATTGATTGTGCAGCCATAACCCCAACAGATTCACCTGGATTCACCAAGTGACCGCGAGCCAAGTCACGACCATAACATTTCGCACATACACCGAATGTTGAAGCACAGTTTACAACTGAACGTACTTTAACTTCGTCAACACCGTTATCTTCAAGGAACGTTGCAAGTTTCTCGTCGATCAATGTGTTACGTGGAAGAAGGACATCATCTGTACCTGGTTTCTTGACATCTTCAGCAAGTACACGACCCAATACTCGAGCACCTAAGTTCTCGATGACATCACCACCTTGAATGAATGGAGTCATTACAAGACCGTCATAAGTACCACAATCTGGCTCAGTAATGACCAAATCTTGTGCTACGTCGACAAGACGACGTGTTAAGTAACCCGAGTTCGCAGTTTTAAGTGCTGTATCTGCCAAACCTTTACGCGCACCGTGTGTTGAAATGAAGTACTGAAGTACTGTCAAACCTTCACGGAAGTTTGCTTTAATCGGTGTTTCAATGATCGAACCATCTGGTTTAGCCATCAAACCACGCATACCTGCAAGCTGACGAATCTGAGCTGCCGAACCACGGGCACCAGAGTCAGACATCATGTAGATACTGTTGAATGATTTTTGCTTCTCATCTTCACCCTGTTTATTTTTAACAGTTGTGAATGACAAGTTATCCATCATCGCTTTTGCAACTTGGTCGTTGGTACGCGCCCAAATATCGACAACTTTGTTATAACGCTCACCAGCAGTTACGAAACCTTGCTCGAATTGTTGTTCAATTTCACGAACTTCAACTTCAGCTTTTTCAATAATTGCTTGCTTTTGTGGTGGAATCAACATGTCTTCCATACCCACAGAAACACCTGAACGTGTTGCTTGACGGAAGCCCAAGTACATCAATTGGTCAGCAAAGATAACAGTATCTTTCAAACCTAATTTACGGTAGCAAGAGTTAATCAATTTAGAGATGTTTTTCTTGGTCATCTCTACGTTGATTTGTTGGAAATCCATACCTTCAGGAACAACTTCCCAAAGTAAGCAACGACCCGGTGTTGTATCTACAACAATAGTTTGATGTTCACGGTTACCGTTGTCATCAATCACTGTTTGGTGTACACGCGCTTTAACACGAGCATGTAAATCAACTTGACCTGTCGCAAGTGCACGGTTTACTTCATGTGTGTCCGCAAACACCATGCCTTCACCTTTGGCGTTTACTGCATCACGTGTGATGTAGTAAAGACCCAATACAACGTCCTGAGAAGGTACGATGATTGGCTCACCATTTGCAGGTGACAAGATGTTATTTGTCGACATCATTAACGCACGAGCTTCTAACTGAGCTTCAAGTGTTAATGGTACGTGAACCGCCATTTGGTCACCATCGAAGTCGGCGTTAAACGCAGCACATACGAGTGGGTGTAAACGAATCGCTTTACCTTCAATCAAGATAGGTTCAAATGCTTGAAGACCTAAACGGTGAAGTGTTGGCGCACGGTTCAACATAACAGGATGCTGACGAATTACAGATGCAAGAACGTCCCATACTTCTGGTGTTTCACGCTCAACCATTTTCTTCGCAGCTTTAATAGTTGTTGCTTGACCTGAAGCTTGTAATTTCGCAAAAATGAATGGCTTGAATAATTCAAGTGCCATTTTCTTTGGAAGACCACATTGGTGCAAACGTAATGATGGACCTACGGTAATCACCGAACGACCTGAATAGTCAACACGCTTACCAAGTAAGTTTTGACGGAAACGACCTTGTTTACCTTTGATCATATCAGCCAAAGATTTAAGCGGACGTTTGTTCGAACCTGTAATCGCACGACCACGACGACCGTTGTCTAACAATGCATCGACAGACTCTTGTAACATACGTTTTTCGTTACGTACGATAATGTCTGGCGCAGCAAGGTCAAGAAGACGTTTTAAACGGTTGTTACGGTTAATCACACGACGGTAAAGATCGTTCAAGTCAGAAGTCGCAAAACGACCACCTTCAAGCGGTACTAACGGACGAAGATCAGGTGGAAGTACTGGAAGTACATTCATCACCATCCATTCTGGCTTGTTGTTTGACTCTTTGAACGCTTCCATCAACTTCAAACGTTTAGACGCTTTTTTAAGCTTAGTTTCTGAAGTTGTGTTTGGAATTTCTTCACGTAAACGAGAAATTTCAGCTTCAAGATCGATATCTTTCAACAAGTCTTGAACTGCTTCAGCACCCATTTTAGCGCTGAATTCATCACCATGTTCTTCTAACGCAGTAAAGTATTCTTCATCATTAAGAAGTTGGTACTTCTCCATTGGCGTCATGCCTGGATCAGTCACCACATAAGATTCGAAATACAATACACGTTCAATATCACGCAAAGTCATATCAAGAAGTAAACCGATACGGCTTGGTAATGATTTCAAGAACCAAATATGAGCAACAGGAGAAGCCAATTCGATGTGACCCATACGCTCACGACGAACTTTCGCAGTTGTTACTTCAACGCCACATTTTTCACAAATGACGCCTTTGTATTTCATACGCTTGTATTTACCGCACAAGCATTCGTAATCTTTTACTGGACCAAAGATTTTGGCACAGAATAAACCATCACGTTCTGGCTTAAACGTACGATAGTTAATGGTTTCTGGCTTTTTAACTTCACCGTGAGACCATGACTTAATCATTTCTGGTGACGCAAGACCAATACGGATGCGATCAAACTCTACTGGAGCATGACCGTCTGAGTCCGTCTTTTTGCGCATGATATCGAGCAAGTCTTTCAATTTTTTTCTCCGTGTGCCGAAGAGGCATTTTCTCTACGGCTGGGTCACAAATATTGTTTTTTCACTGAGATCTGGAATCTCCCCTCCCCCCTCTTTAACAAAGAGGGGAAATCCCCCCTTTAACAAAGGGGGATCAAGGGGGATTTAGTCACCATTTTTCAGTTCAATGTTGATACCTAAAGAACGGATCTCTTTGGTCAATACGTTGAACGATTCAGGCATACCCGGATCCATATAATGGTTACCATCTACAATGTTCTTATAGATGCGAGTACGACCTTCAACGTCATCCGATTTCACAGTTAACATTTCTTGAAGTGTATAAGCAGCACCATAAGCCTCAAGTGCCCAAACTTCCATCTCACCGAAACGCTGACCACCGAATTGTGCTTTACCACCAAGCGGTTGTTGAGTCACCAGTGAGTAAGAACCAGTAGAACGTGCATGCATTTTGTCGTCAACCAAGTGGTTCAACTTGAGCATGTACATATAACCTACTGTTACTGGGCGGTCAAAACGCTCACCTGTACGTCCATCATACAATACTGTTTGACCTGTACGTGAGATACCACCAAGTTCAAGTAACTCTTTGATTTGTCCTTCTTCTGCACCATCAAATACTGGTGTAGCTAAAGGAACACCTTTACGCAAGTTACCTGATAACACCAAGATTTCTTCATCGGTCAAGCTATCAAGATCTTCTTGCTCGCCACCAACTTTGTTATAAATCTTGTCTAAGAATTCACGAAGTTCAAGAACAGTACGTTGCTCTTTCATCATCTTGTCGATCTTATCGCCAAGACCTTTCGCTGCCATACCCAAGTGAGTTTCAAGAATCTGACCCACGTTCATACGTGATGGTACACCGAGTGGGTTAAGTACCACATCCACAGGAACACCATGGATGTCATGCGGCATGTCTTCAACTGGTAAGATGTTTGATACAACACCCTTGTTACCGTGACGACCCGCCATCTTATCACCAGGCTGGATACGACGTTTAACTGCAAGATAAACTTTAACAACTTTCAATACGCCAGTTGTCAGTTCATCACCCGTTGAAAGTTTACGTTTTTTCTCAGCAAACTTCTCATCGATCTCGTGGCTCTTCTCTTTCAAGAACACTTGAATCTGCGTTAAACGCTCAGCAATACCTTCGTCTGCTGGTTGAACTTCTAACAGATCAACAAGCTCTAAGTTAGACAGTACGTCTTCAGTTAGCTTGTCACCACGTTTCGTTGTACCACCACCATTTGACTCTTGACCTTTCAATAAACGCACAATACGTTCACGAGCAGCTTCTTCGAAGATTTTGAATTCTTCTTTCAAGTCTTTACGGTAAGCATCAAGTTGCGCTTTTTCAATTGCTTGAGCACGCTCATCTTTCTCGATACCGTCACGTGTAAACACTTGAACGTCAATCACTGTACCTTTTACGCTTGAAGAAACACGTAAAGAAGAGTCTTTTACATCCGCAGCTTTTTCACCGAAAATTGCACGAAGTAATTTTTCTTCAGGTGTTAATTGTGTTTCACCTTTAGGCGTTACCTTACCAACAAGGATGTCACCTGCTGAAACTTCAGCACCGATATAAACAATACCTGATTCATCAAGTTTAGATAAAGCTGCTTCACCCACGTTAGGAATATCAGCAGTAATTTCTTCTGCACCTAACTTGGTATCACGCGCTACACATGACAACTCTTGGATGTGAATCGAAGTCAAACGGTCTTCTTGAAGTACACGCTCAGATAATAAGATCGAGTCTTCGTAGTTATAACCGTTCCACGTCATGAACGCGACACGCATGTTTTGACCAAGCGCTAATTCACCACCGTCAGTTGATGGACCATCAGCAAGAACGTCACCACGACCTACTTTATCGCCCAAGCTCACAAGAACTTTTTGGTTGATACAAGTGTTTTGGTTTGAACGTGTGTATTTGATCAAGTTGTAGATATCTACACCTGCTTCACCCGCGATCATTTCATCTTCGTTCACACGAATAACAACACGAGAAGCATCAACGAACTCAATACGTCCGCCACGTTTTGCGATTACACACACACCAGAGTCATGCGCTACGTTTGCTTCCATACCTGTACCAACAAGTGGCTTGTCAGCAAGCAATGTAGGAACAGCCTGACGTTGCATGTTTGAACCCATTAATGCACGGTTCGCATCATCGTGTTCAAGGAATGGAATAAGTGATGCAGCAACAGAAACAACCTGTTGAGCAGATACATCCATATGCGTCACTTTTTCAGGAGGCATACGAACGAATTCACCTTGATGACGTACAGAAACGAATTCTTCAGTCAAGTGACCGTCTTTATCTACACCAGAATCGGCTTGTGCAATTACAGTGCCTACTTCTTCAATCGCAGATAAATACTCAACATCATCCGTTACACGACCATCAACAACTTTACGGTATGGAGTTTCCAAGAAACCAAAGTTGTTGGCTTTTGCATATACAGAAAGTGAGTTGATCAAACCAATGTTTGGACCTTCAGGTGTCTCAATTGGACATACACGACCATAGTGAGTTTGATGTACGTCACGTACCTCAAAGCCTGCGCGTTCACGTGTCAAACCACCAGGACCAAGCGCTGAAACACGACGTTTGTGCGTAATTTCAGACAATGGATTGTTTTGATCCATAAACTGAGACAATTGGCTTGAACCAAAGAATTCTTTGATTGCAGCTGCAACTGGTTTCGCATTGATCAAATCTTGTGGAGACAAGTTATCTGTTTCAGCTTGGTTTAAACGCTCTTTTACAGCACGTTCAACACGAACTAGACCAACACGGAATTGGTTTTCTGTCATTTCACCAACAGAACGTACACGACGGTTACCTAAGTGATCGATATCGTCGACTTCACCTTTACCGTTACGGATTTCTACCAATGTTTTCAATACATCAATGATGTCATCGTTAGAAAGAATACCTTCTACTTCACGAGACTTCTGATCTGTACCGACTTCATAAGGACGACCCAAACGACGGTTAAACTTCATACGACCTACAGGAGACAAGTCATAACGCTCTGTAGAGAAGAATAAGTTATTGAATAAGTTTTCAGCCGCTTCTTTTGTTGGTGGCTCACCTGGACGCATGACTTTGTAGATTTCTACAAGTGCTTCTTCACGACCTGTTGTCGTATCTGCACGTAGTGTATCTGCAACAAACGAACCACGATCGATATCATTGGTGAACAAGATGTTAAATTGTTTAACACCACCTTCAGCGATTTTAACCAATACTTCATGGCTTAAAATGGTATTGGCAGCAATCACTTCACCATCACGTAAAGTAATATCTTCAGCTGTAATACGCTCATACAAGTATTCATCAGGAACAGAAAGTTTAGTTAAACCCGCAGCTTCCATTTGACGCACATGACGTGCATTGATACGTTTACCTTGTTCAACAATCACTTTACCGTCATTGTCTGCAATATCGAACTGCGCCATTTCACCGCGAAGGCGTTCTGGAACAAGGTCAATCTGATAGCTACCCATATCAAGATATACAGGTACTTTCTCATAGAACATATTGAGAATTTGTTCATTGCTATAGTTCAATGCACGTAGAATAACAGTCGCCAACAATTTACGACGACGGTCAATACGAACAAATACTAAGTCTTTAGCATCAAATTCAAAATCCAACCATGACCCACGGTAAGGAATGATACGTGCTGAATAAAGCACTTTACCACTTGAATGAGTTTTACCCTTATCGTGATCAAAGAAGACGCCTGGAGAACGGTGTAATTGAGATACGATTACACGCTCAGTACCATTGATTACAAAAGTACCATTCTCAGTCATGAGTGGCATTTCGCCCATGTACACTTCTTGTTCACGTACGTCTTTGATAGATTTCGTTTCACGATCTTTGATGATCAAACGAATTTTAACGCGCATTGGTGCCGCAAAGGTTGAACCGCGAAGAATACACTCGCGAACATCAAACTCTGGTTTACCAAGACTATACTCAACGAATTCTAAAGCAGCATTGCCCGAATAACTTTCAATAGGAAAAACTGAACGAAATGCAGCTTGGAGACCGATATCTTCGCGATTTTTTGGAGTTTTGCCATCTTGCAAGAATGTTCTGTACGAGTCGACTTGAATCGCGAGCAAGTACGGAGCATGCATGACTTGGGGCAATTTACCAAAATTCTTACGGATCCGTTTCTTTTCGGTATATGAGTATGCCATCTGGAGTCCTCGGAAAGTAAACTAAGCCCGCCTGCAGAACGAACTTAGAAGGAATTACGCAGGTCGATATGACCACCACTTTTATACAAATGCTGCAAATTTCAGTGGTACAAAACGCTTAACAATATTTTTAAAACTGAAAAATATTGGTAAGCGTTTGATTATGTTTATTTATTTTAAAAATTGATGATTTTTATATCAATCAATCTAAAATCGAGCCGATTATTGTAACGCAAAAAGGCTGATGACCCAAGAGCCATCAGCCAATTTGTGGAGCCGATTATAAAAAAATCGACTCCCCTTAAGATTACTTAAGTGTAACTGTAGCACCAGCTTCTTCAAGTTTCTTCTTAAGTTCTTCGCCTTCTTCTTTAGAAACCGCTTCTTTAACAACTGAAGGAGCGCCTTCAACAAGATCTTTAGCTTCTTTAAGACCAAGACCAGTAGCTTCACGAACTGCTTTAATTACAGCAACTTTGTTAGCACCGAAAGAAGTCAACTCAACGTTGAATTCAGATTGCTCTTCAGCAGCAGCAGCGCCAGCACCTGGAGCAGCAGCTACAGCTACAGCAGCTGCAGATACGTTGAATTTTTCTTCGAAAGCAGAAATAAGTTCAACAAGTTCAAGAACAGTTTTTTCAGCAACTGCGTTTAAGATTTCTTCGTTAGTTAAAGCCATGAGAATAACTCCAAATGGATATTGAATGGTGTGTGAAAATTTTTAAGCTTAAGCTGCTTCTGACTCGTTTTTCTCTTTGAGTGCTGTAATAAGGCGACCCAATTTCGAAATAGGAGCTTGAAGAACATTGGCAAGCATAGTAAGTGCTTTTTCTTGGTTTGGAAGATTTGCGATAACGCTAACATCTGCACCTTGATAAACTTTGCCATCAAATGCAGCAGCTTTTAGTTCAAATGCTTTGTTAGTTTTAGCAAAATCTTCAAACAAGCGAGCAGCTGCGCCCATGTCGTCTTCAGAAGTTGAAAAAGCTAGAATAGTTGGACCAACAAGGTTCTCATCTAAAATAGAGAATTGAGTACCTTCAAGTGCACGCTTAGCCAAAGTGTTACGCACGATACGTGTTTTAACACCTAACTTACGAGCTTCTACGCGAAGTGTAGTCAATTGTTCTACTGTTAAACCTTGGTAGTCAGCAACAACAGCAGCAAACGCTACAGAAGCAACTTCATTTACTTCAGCAACGATCTGTTTTTTGTCTTCGATAAGAAGAGCCATTGTAAAACCTCCTAACGGTGATTTATGCAATCCACAAATGGACTGCACTCCCAATTCGCAAGTCAATTTCTCAACTTACACGCGGAGGAGGAATCAATCACACCACCGCGTCTACTCAGACTGGTATTTTAAGAAGCAAATCCTGAGACCTGCCTCGCCTGAGGTCTTTGACGCTGATAAACTTACATCTATCAATTCAAAGTCCGCCTGAGAACCCATCAGCAAGTAAACCTTGCCAACTCACAAGATGAGAAAAAACCTCGAATGAAGCTTTCCTCATTTTGCGCAAAATTTAAAAACCATGTTTTAAACTTCACTCAGGACTTTAAAATTCTTTTATTGCAAATAATTATCTATAAAATAATTATTTAGTAACGTTCTGTACGTCTACAACAAGACCAGGACCCATCGTTGAGCTCAAAGTGATCTTTTGGATGTAGATACCTTTAGAAGTCGCAGGTTTTGCTTTCTTAAGGTCAGCAATAAGTGCTTCAACGTTTGAACGAACAGCTTCAGCAGTAAAACCTACTTGACCGATCGCAGCGTGGATGATACCCGCTTTGTCTACACGGTAACGTGCTTGACCTGCTTTTGCATTTTTAACTGCAGTTGCAACGTCAGGAGTTACTGTACCCACTTTAGGGTTTGGCATTAAGCCACGTGGACCAAGGATCGTACCTAACTTACCTACAACGCGCATTGCATCTGGAGCAGCAATCACAACATCAAAGTCTAAGTTACCTGCTTGAATGCTTTCAGCAAGATCATCAAAACCAACAACGTCCGCGCCTTCAGCTTTAGCAGCTTCAGCAGCAGCGCCTTGAGCAAACACAGCTACACGTACAGTTTTACCAGTACCTGCAGGAAGTGTAGTCGCGCCACGAACAACTTGGTCAGATTTACGAGGATCAACACCTAGGTTTACCGCAACATCCAAAGATTCTTTGAATTTTGCAGCAGGAAGGCTGCTAAGAACTTGTACCGCTTCTTCCAAAGTATAAACTTTGTTTGCTTCTACAGCAGCAGCAATGGCTTTTTGACGTTTAGTTAACTTTGCCATGTCTTATAGCTCCACTTCCAAGCCCATAGAACGCGCAGAACCAGCAATGGTACGTACACGTGCGTCTAAATCAGCACCAGTTAAATCTGGTTCTTTAGTAGTCGCAATTTCTTCTAATTGAGCACGAGTCAACTTACCAACTTTAGTTTTGTTTGGTACAGATGAACCCTTTTGAATACCAGCAGCTTTCTTAAGAAGAATAGATGCAGGTGGAGTTTTCATGATGAATGTGAACGACTTATCGTTGTACACAGTGATCACTACAGGAATTGGAAGACCTGGTTCAACTTTTTGTGTAGCAGCATTGAATTCTTTACAGAATGCCATGATGTTCACACCACGTTGACCTAGTGCAGGACCGATTGGTGGAGATGGATTCGCTTTACCAGCTGGAACTTGCAGCTTGATATAGCCGTCAATCTTCTTAGCCATTTCAAATTACCTCTGGGTACAAACGCCTTTTAGAGCTCCCCAAGTTTTCAAGTAACGATACCGTTACAACAACAATGCCCGATCCATAACAAATCGGGCGCTTTTGAACAATTCAAATTAAATTGTTTTTTCGACTTGGCGAAATTCCAATTCAACTTGAGTTGGTCGATTAAATACGTTAATCGTCAACGTTAAACGTGATTTTTCGTACTGAACTTCTTCCACCACACCTTTAAAGTCTGTGAATGGACCGTCAGTAACAAGTAATTCTTCACCCGGCTCAAACATCGTCTTAGGACGAGGTGCTTCACCTTTGTTGTGCACACGTGCAAGAATCGCATCAGCTTCTTTTTGCGTAATTGGCGCCGGTTTTTCAGCAGTACCACCAATGAAACCCAATACTTTTGGACATTCTTTAACAATGTGCCAAGTTTCATCATTCATTTCCATTTCGACCAATACATAGCCTGGAAAGAATTTACGCTCTGATTTACGTTTCTTACCATCCTTCATTTCTACCACTTCTTCGGTAGGAACAAGGACTTCACCAAAACTATCAGCAACAGCGCTACGCTGGATTCGATCATTAAGTGAACGCATCACTTGTTTTTCATAGCCTGAATAGGCATGAATAATGTACCAACGTTTCATAGCTCTCTTACCCGATAATAAACTTCATAAACCAACCGATGATATAGTCAAAACACCACAAAATAATTGCGGCAACTACAACAACGAGGAGAACCTGCCATGAAGTGGTTACTGTTTCATGTTTCGTAGGCCAAGTGACTCGACGCAATTCGATACGCGAATCTTTAAGCAAACGAACAAAGCCTTTGCCTTGATGGGTGGCGTATAATAAACCTAAAGCTACGATGATACAAGCTATAATTACCCCAATACGCACCCAGATACTATTTGCTGGTGCCCAATACGCTGGAAGATATTGATTTGTCATCAAAGCACAGCCAAATAAAGCCAATGCAATGATCCACAAAATAAAATCAAATGGAGAACTTGTCTTCACCATTTCAGCTGAATTGTTGCTTTGAGGAATTGCCGCGCCGCCTGTTGCGTCACGTGATTTATCGTTCGACATTTTTGTACTCGTCGTAGGTTTCGCGACTTATTATATGACCAGTTTAGCCGACATCAAGTTTTTTATTTAAAAACTGGCAGGTCAGGAGGGACTCGAACCCCCAACATTCGGTTTTGGAGACCGACGCTCTACCAATTGAACTACTGACCTAATAAGCAAACCGAGAGCCGAAACTCTCGGTAAGAATAAACATTTT